>NZ_WHJF01000124.1:0-18048 GCF_011682185.1 Massilia genomosp. 1 | reverse complement strand
GTCATCGCGTTGGCGTTCGTGCTCGTGGGGGCGGTCGCGGGGGGGGCGCGCTTGCGGCCGGGCTCGCGGTCGGTGTTATTCGTCGGCGTCGGCGTCGGCGTTGGCGTTGGCGTTGGCGTCACGACGATATCCGGCTGGGCCTGGGATGGGGCGGGCGTGCTGTCGCCACCGCCGCCGCAAGCACCGAGCGCAATGGCGCCGGCCAGCGGGAAACAGGATAAAACGCGAATCAAAACAGACATGGCGAATCCTTTCGAAATAGTTAGCAAGGCCCGCCGTAACAGACACGACGGGCAGACCGAGTGCGAGTAAGAACATCATAACGACAAGCGCGCCACAATTCCGCCAACATCTGTCCCCCATTTGTCACTTATTTGTAATACCGCGATCCGCGCCGCTCTTATACAATGCTGCGCAAGGAGAAGCGATAGCTATGGCAACAGTTCTTGAACACGGTTGTGGCGGGAAGCGCGCGTGAACCGCATCTTTTTCCGCTTCTTCGTGCTGGTGATGCTGTCGATCACGGTCGCGACGTTTGCCATCTATTTCACCATCAGCCGCCTGTTCGGCGACCCGCTCGACGACATCGCGCGGCGCCAGGCGGCGGCCCAGATTTTCCTGCTAGAACAATATATCGACAAAGCCCCCGCCAACGAGTGGCTGGTGCGCCTGAACAAGGTGCGCGAAGTGTCCGACGTCAAGCTCGACCTGGTGCCGCTGGCCAGCGTCCGTTCCTCGGTGCCGGCCAAGCAGCATGCCGCGCTCGACCGCGGCGAACTGGTGCTCGACACCGCCCACAAGGCGTTTTACCGCCGCGTCGACCTGCATGGCGAAAGCTATATCGGCAGCGCCGCAGAAGTCATCCACGCGCATGAATTGCCGATCGACATAGGCCTGGCGCTGGAGATGGAAGCGGTGCGCTATGTGATCGTGGCGCTGTTCTTGCTGGTGCCGGCCGCGCTGTGGTCGCGCTCGCACTGGCTGGGGCTGCAGGCGCTCTCGCGCTTGGCCGACGAGGTCGGCGCCGGCCAACTGGCGGCGCGCGCCGACTTCAAGCCGCGCGCGTCCATCTATCCGCTGGCCGAGCGCTTCAACCACATGGCCGGGCGCATCGAAGGCTTGCTCGACGCCCAGAAAAACCTGCTTCATTCCGTCTCGCACGAACTGCGCACGCCGATTGCGCGGCTGGAATTCGCGCTCGAACTGCTGCGCTCGGCAGCGGGCGATCCGGCGCTGGAAGCGCGCATCGTGGCGATGGAAGGCGACGTCGCCGAGCTGAACGGCCTGGTCAATGAACTGCTGAGCATGATCCGGCTCGACAGCCGCCAGGCGCTGCAACAAGCCGACTTCGAGCTGGCCCCGGCGCTGCTGGGCTGCGTGGACACGCTCGACCCGCTGGCGGCGCAGCCCGAGGTCCGGCTCGACAGCGCGCTGGGCAGCATGAGCGGCGACCGGCGCCTGCTGGTGCGGGCGGTGGGCAATCTGCTCAGGAATGCGCAAAAGTACGGCAACGGCCAGATCGCGCTGTCGGCGCGCCGCACGGACGGGGTGGAAATCGTGGTGGAAGACGACGGGCCGGGCATTCCCGAAGGGGAACGCGGCAAGGTGTTCGAACCGTTTTACCGGCTCGACCGCAGCCGCGACCGCAGCACGGGCGGGTTCGGACTGGGATTGTCGATTGCGCAGAAAGCGGTGGCGCTGCATGGCGGCACCATAGCGGTCGAGCAGTCGTCGATGGGTGGCGCGCGCTTCGTGATTGCCTTGCCCGCTTGAGGGTAACGCTTGCACGGCGTCGTTACCGCGCCCGGGCGGGAACGACGGCGAAGGCTCACTTCTCCTGCGGCCTCAAATGGGTAATCCCATACCAGAGATGCTGCCACCAATGCTCGCGCGAGCTGACCACCTGCAGGCAGCGCATATCGATCTCGCCCTTGAACACCGGATCGGCGCATTGCCTGGTCATCAAGGCGTGACGCTGGTTTTCGGCATTGACGATGGCGATCGCAAACCACACCACCACGCTGCACAGCAGCACCACCACGCTCCACGCCAACTGGTTGATCCAGTTACGCTCGAATAAATCCTCCACTACCGGGCGCGAGCCGTCGTAGATTTTCAGGAGTTTTTCTTCAGGATCGCTCATTTGCCGGCAGGTTTCGCAGTTGTTTTTGCAGGGGCAGCGGCGCCCTTCTCTTTTTGAACCCTGGCCACCAGCGCGTCAAGCGTTTGCTGGACCGCCGGATACACCGTCGCCTGGACCAGGCCCGGATTGGCGCCGCCAATGGACGATGGCGAGGTCAGGAAGCGGCCGTCGATCACCAGGGTCGGTGCGCCGTCGATCTTGTAGTTGCTCATCACTTGCGACGCGCTTTTCAGCTTGGTCAGCACGCCGAACGAGTTCCAGTATTCCATGAACTTGGCCTTGTCGATGCCCTGCTTCGGAATCCACTCGAGGATGGCGTCGTCCTTGTTCAGGCGCAGGCGCTCGATGTGGAAGGCGCGCAGCACTTTCGGATGCATTTCCTCGGCCTTGCCCATCGCTTCGAGCGTCAGGTGCAAATGCGCCTCGGGATCGCTGGGACCGGTCACCGGGAAGTGAACGCGGCGAAAGACGATATTGTCGCCCTGCTTTTTGACCCACTCGGCCAGATGCGGTTCCAGCGCGTTGCAGGCCGGGCAGTGGTACATGAAAAATTCGATGACTTCCACTTTTTTACCGACGGTCTTGGTCGGCTGCGGGCTCGCCAGCGTGACATATTCGGCACCGTCTTTCGGATCGGCGGGCGAAGCGAACGCCGTGGTGGCGACCAGACTGGCGACGGCGAGAGCAATACGCAGGAAACGCATAAATATCCTTCATGATTAAGTTGAGACGACGATCGCGAGATTACCACTTTTTGCGGCAGGTCCCCGGCCAAGGTCCCGCATTTTACATTGCGTTGCAAATGCCGTCGTGGCGTGGCCGGATCAGTGCGAGGTCACAGTCGGTCAACGGCGCGCCTGGCCGCGCCGTTGACGCGCCAGTTCGAGTTTTTCGCACAGGATGGCGGCGCCCTGGACCAGGCGCGGCCCGGGCCGGGTCAGCAATTCGCCATCGAGCGTGAATAGATTGCCATTACGCACCGCCAACAGGGTCTTGTACGGCGCCCACATCGCCAGGCCCGCGTCCGAGGGGTCGTGCGGCACGCTGGCGACCAACGCTTCCGGATTGGCCTGCAACACCGCCTCGATCCCCACCGACGGCGCCTTGACCGCCAGCGCGGCGAAAATATTCTCGCCGCCGCACAGGGCAATCGCGTCGCTGGCCACGTGCTGGCCGTTGAGGGTGTACAGCGGCTTGTCCCAGACCTGGTAAAACACCTTGACCGGGGAGCGCCTGGCGTAACGCGCGCCCAGGGCCGCGATATCGGCCTGGAACGAGGCCGCCGCCGCGCGCGCCACCGTGTCGGTGCCGAGCAGCTGGCCGAAACGCAGCATGCTGTCGGCCACCTGGCCAAGGCGCGCCGGCTCGCTGTGGAACATCGGAATGCCGAGCTGGCGCAACTGCTCCAGCTGGCGCGCCGTGTTCCCGCTCTGCCAGACCACCAGCAGGTCCGGTTTGAGCGCCAGCACGCGTTCGATATCGATCTGGCTATTGTCGCCCACCAGCGGGATCGTTCCGGCCGCTGCCGGGTAATCGCTGTAATTGATCGCCCCGACAATGCGTGCGCCGCCACCGGCCGCGAACAGCAGCTCGGTGATGTGCGGCGCCATCGAGACGATGCGCTTGGCCGGCGCGTCCAGGACCACGCGCCGGCCGGCGTCGTCCACCACCGTGACCGGGGCGGCGCCGGCAAGGCCGGCCCACAGGGCCAGCGCGGCGGCGGCAAGGCGCTGGCCCATCAGAAGTCGTAGCGCGCCGAGACCTTCACCTGGCGTCCGTCGGCCGGATAGATGCCGCTATTGCAGCCGAAGGCGTTGCTGGTGTAGCGCTTGTCGGCCAGGTTCAGGCCGGCCACGGCGAACTCCCAGGCGCCCACCTGATGCGCATAACGCGCGTCGAAAGTGGTGGCCGACGAGATGCGCACGCCGCAGGTGTTGGCAAAATCGGCGCCGAAGCGCTGCTTGCCGGCCCACTGGGCGCCGATATCGGCACTATGGCCATTGCCCGGCACCCAGGCCAGGCGCGCCGAGAGCACGTTCTTCGGCACCAGCACCATCTCGCTGCCGGCGTTGCGCCCTTCGGTGAAGCGCGCCCGCACGTACTGCCAGTTGCCGCTCACGCGCCAGTCGCGCGCGATGCTGGCGTGGGCATCGACTTCCACCCCTTTGCGCTGGGTCGGATCGAGGTTGGTGTTGGCGCCGTAACCGCCGTTCACGCTCGGGTCGTAAAAGATCTCGTTGCGCAGCTGGTGGCGGAACATGCGCGCGCTCGCGCCCAGGCTCGCGGTGCCATAGACAAGGCCCAGTTCCAGGTCGCGCGAGGTTTGCGGCGCCAGCAAGCCGGGCGAGGAACGGTAGCCGTTTTCGTCGACGTTGGCCACGCGGTAGCTGCGCCCGGCCTTGGCGTACAGGTGTACGGCCGGCATGACGTCGACACTGCCCTGCACTTCCCATGCGTTGAGGGTTTGCTTGGTGTCGTAAGGCTTGGCGAAGGCGAGCGTATCGGTGGCGTCCTTCTCGAAGCGCTCGCGGCGCGCCCCCACAGCCACGCGGGCCTTGTGCGCGCCGCCGAAGGTGAGTTCATCGCGCAGGTACAGCGCTTTCGACTTTTGCGTCGCATCGGCGTTCGAATAATCCGACTCGGTCACGCGCGTCCATTTGACCAGGTCGACGCCGGCCACCAGTTCGTTGAGCATGCCATCCATTTGCGCCAGGTGGCGCACGCGCGGCGAGAATTGCGTCTGCACGCTCCCGTAGGTCGCCTTCGATGCCACGCGCGCGCCTTCGAGCGTGTAGAAATAGGTCGAACGGGCGGTGCGCTCGCGGCGCGACAGCTCGGCGGCCAGGTCGACGGCGCCGATGCGCTGCTCGGCAAACGCGGTCAGGCGGTCCGAATCGAGCGCGCCGATATCGTCCGGCGTATTGGCCTGGCGCGGGTTGTCGCCGAACTGGCGCGCGCTCAGGGCGCCCGGCAGGTCGGACTCCTGGCGCGCGCGGTCGTAACGCACGCCGGCGCGGCCGCCCTGGTAAGCCCACTGGGCGCCGCCGCTGAAGGTATCGAGCTCGAAGCCGTTGTGGTCGCGGTAGTTGTCGGTGCGGGCGCTGCCGAGCGAGGCGTCGAGCGCAAACCCGTTCCACGACTGGGCCAGGGCGGCGCGCAGGTCGCGCAGGCCGAACTGGCCCATTTCGGCGCGCAGCATGCCGCGCCGGCCGTTCGCTTGCGGGCGTTTCGTGACGATGCGGATCACGCCGCCGGTGGCGCCTTCGCCATACAGCACGCTGGCGCCGCCGCGAATGATGTCGATGCGCTCGACCGTCTCGATCGGGATCGACGACAGGGTCGCATTGCTCAATTGACTCTCGGACATGCGCACGCCGTCGAGCGTGACGACCATGTTCTGGCTGCTGTTGGTGCCGAAGCCGCGCAAATCGAGGCTGAAGTCGGGCGAGCCGTCCAGGCTCTGGCGGCCGTACACGCCGCCGATCTTGCGGATGGCCTGGTTGACGTCGGCCGCGCCGGCGCGGCGGATGTCGTCGGCGCTGATGACGGTCGCGCCGATCGGAGCGAGCGCCGGATCGCTGGCGAAGCGCGCACCGGTGATGGTTACTTCAGGCAGGGCCTGGGCCGCCAGCGCGGCGCCGGAGGCAAAACACAGGGACAGGGCGGAAGCCAGCGCAAGCGGCCTGGCAGAGAGCGCGCGGCGCGGCGATACTGCAAAAATCATGATGTCGTCTTCAGAAAATGAGTCCTGGCCTGCGTCCCCGCAAGCCGGATTGCACGGACCGACGCGCGATGCGGCGTCGGGTCCCCCTGTTTTGGCCGGTATCCGGGCTGGCAAGGCGCTCATGGCGCGCCTGGCTTACCGTTGCGGGGGCAGCACACTAAGAGTCTATCTCCGTGTTTCCCGTTTAACTGCCGGCGTGAAGACGCGGGCGGGCACCAAAACTGCGCCATTATAATCGGAGTCGCCATCCGGACTGCGTGGCGGCGCGCGTTGTGGCATGCTGTGCGGCGCGCCGGCCGCCCGGCAAACCCCGTATTTACCTTTTTATCGAATCAGCGCCCCGCCGGCGCAGGAGAACGCATGCAAGCCCGAACCCGAACCCTGGCCCTCAAGGCGCTGCTGCTCGCCGCTGCCGCCGTCGCCGGCGCCGAGCTGCTGGCGCAGGCCGACATCAGCATCACGCCGATCCCCGAACCGGTGACCGATGTCGGGATCGGCTTCGCCCTGCCGTCGGCCGGCGCGGTACACGTGCCGAGCGCCCCGGACGCGTGGGGCGGGCCGCGCAGCGGCAGCGAGCCGACCCTGTCGGAGCGCGTGGTGGATTACCAGATCGAAGCGACCCTCGACCCGGTCGCGCACACGATCGACGGCAAGCAGAAGCTCACCTGGCGCAACCGCAGCAAGGAGACCGTGCGCAGCGTCTACCTGCACCTGTACATGAACGCCTTCAAGAGCGCGGGCAGCACCTACTTCACCGAGCAGCGCGAGGCCGGCAACGATGCCACCATCCGGCCCGGCGAGTGGGGCGATATTTCGCTGCGCAGCGTGACCCAGGGCGGGGCCAAGGTCGACTGGTCGTTTGTCCATCCCGACAACGGCCCCGCCAGCGACCAAACCGTGGTGCGCTTCGACCTGCCGGCGCCGGTGGCGCCGGGCGCCTCCACCAGTGTCGACATCGCCTTCTTGACCCGCCTGCCGCGCGTGGTGTGCGACACCGGCTACTTCGGCAGCTTTCATCTGGTGGCCCAGTGGTTCCCCAAGATCGGCGTGCTCGAACTGCCCGGAGAACGCGGCGCCACGCGGGCGCGCTGGAACGTGCATGAGTACCACCACGAGTCCGAGTTCTACGCCGACTTCGGCCGCTACGACGTCAAGCTCACCGCGCCCAAGGGCTATACGGTGGGCGCCACGGGCGAGCTGCAAGGAGCGCCGGCCGAACGCGGCGGCATGCTGACCCACCACTACGTGCAGGGCGACGTCCACGACTTCGCCTGGACCGCCGACAAGCGCACCGCGCCGCCCCTGCGCGCTACCTGGAGCGCGCCGGGCAGCGCCCAGGTAGCGTTGACGGTGCTGTTCCCGCCCGACCGTGCGGCCAGCGCCGCGCCGGCGCTCAAGGCCGCCACCGATGCGCTGACCTATTTCTCGAAGACGCTCGGCCCGTATCCGTACAAAACGCTGACCATCGTGATCCCGCCGTTCAACGCCGACGACGCCGGCGGCATGGAGTATCCGACCTTCATCACCGCCACCGGCCACGACAAGGTGGCGCCCGGCACGGCCGGCGCCTTCGACCTCGATTTCGTCACCATCCACGAAGTCGGCCACGGCTACTTTTACGGCATCGTCGCCTCCAACGAATTCGAGGAGCCGATGCTCGACGAAGGCCTGAACGAATACTGGGACTACCGCATGCTGCGCGAGACCGGCCAGCAGGTGTACCTGGGCCCGCGCTGGCTCAAGGCGCTCGGCCTGGCGCCTGGTTTCAAGGGCTTCGATGTCGAACGCCACGACGCCCCGCGGCACGAGCCGGCCGACCCGATCGGGCAGAACGCCCACATGCGCTTGCAGGGCATCGGCCCGGTGTACGTGCGCAGCGCGACCATGCTGCGCGACCTGGAAGAGCGCATCGGCAAGGAGGCGACCGAGCGCGCCTTCAAGGAATACTACAAGCGCTGGAAGTTCCGCCATCCGAGCATCGCCGACCTGCGCGAGACGCTGGCCGAGGTAAGCGGCCAGCGCGCCGCCGTGTACGCGGCGTTCGCACAGCAGGTGTACGCCGCCGCCAGCGTGGACGACCGCATCTCGCGCTTTTCGAGCGAGGAAGAAGTCGCCGCCAAGGCCGGCGCGGCGCGCCCGTGGCGCACCAGCGTCACCTTGCAGCGGCGCGGCGTGCCGGTGGCGCAAAGCCTGCTGGTCAAATTTGCCGACGGCAGCAGCGAGACCGTGGTGTGGGACGACCAGCAGCGCTGGCGCACCTTCAACTGGGTCAAGCCGGCCAGGGCGGTATCGGCCGAACTCGATCCCAAGCGCCAGCACTACCTCGACACCAGCAAACTCGATGACAGCCGCACACTGGCACCCGATGGCAGCGCCTCGCGCAGATGGAGCGGCGATGTGGCGGCGTTTTTCAACATCCTCTTTTCCCTGATTGCGACCGTGTGATGAAGCAGACGCCCGCCTTTTCGATGGCATCCATCCCGCGTGCGGCGCGCGCGGCGCTGCAATGGCGCCTGCTGCTGCTGTGGACCCTGTGGATGCTCGCGCCAACCCTGATCCTGGCGCTGCCGGCCTGGCACCTGCTCTCGACGCACCTCGATTATTCGGTGCATGCGCACACATTGGCGCGCGCGCTCGACATGACCGCCGTCAGCGACCTGCTGGCCATCCACGGCCGCAACCAGATGGCGTTCACCCAGGCCGGCGCCATGGCGCTGATCGCCACCTTGCTGATTTCGCCGATGCTCTCGGGGATGGCGGCGACGGCGGCGCGGGCCGACAAGGCGCCCGGCTTTGCGGCGCTCACGCGCGGCGGCGTCGACTACTACGCGCCGATGCTGCGCATGCTGGCCTGGGGCGCGCTGCCGCTGGGCGCGGCGTTCATGGTCGGCACGAGCGCCATGGAAGCGGCAGCCATGCGCGCCACCAAGGTCGTCGCGCGCGGCGAAGCGGCGCTGCCGATGATGCTGGCGCAAGCGCTCATGCTGCTGCTGATGGGGCTTGCCGCGGCGTCGCTCGACGCCGGCCGCGCGTTCCTCGCGTACGACCCGCGCAAACGCTCCGCCTGGTCGGCCTGGCTGGCGGGCTGCACGCTGCTGGCGCGCCATCCGCTGGCCGCGCTCGGCTCCTACATCGGCATCAGCATCGTCGGCCTGGCGCTGGCCGCCCTGCTGTCGCTGGCGCGCGCCCACACGGCGGGCGTCGATGCACTGAGCTTTGCCGGGGCGCTGCTGCTCACGCAGGCGGCGGTCGTCGTCATCGGCTGGATGCGCAGCGCGCGCCTGTTCGCCCTGATCGAGCTGGCGCGCACGCGCATGGATTGAGACAGCGCCGGGCCAAAAAAAAACCCGGCAAGGCACGGCCTTGCACCGTGTCTTGCCGGGTTTTACGATGGTACTACGACAACACTAGCGCCAGTTGGCGGCAATGGCCGGATTCAGGCTGTTGGCATAGTTCGCCGGCAAAGTCGTCTGGCCGGCCGCTGGCGGCGCGAACGCTGCCATGGCATTGACCAGATTCTGGACCTGACTGTCGAGCAGGGCTTTGCCGTCGCTTGTGGTCAGCCGTTCGACATGATACTGGTTTCCCAGGTACCAATTACTCACAGTCATCTTGTCGTCCGTTCCGATCACGCTCAACTCCAGGTTGTTTGCGACTTTACGTAACCAGATCTGATCGGACGACACACCGGCCAGGAACTGCAGCACGTCCGGCGTGTTGGCCGTGGCATCGTTCTCCTGGATCGTGTCGGTGCCATAAGCACGGCCGAAACGGTAGGTATCGGCGCCTGTGCCACCAGCGAGGATGTCGGCGCCGCCAGCGCCATCGAGCGTATCGTTGCCGGCCGCGCCAGTGAGCGTGTTAACTCCGCCGTTGCCGGTCAACACGTTGTTGAGCGCGTTGCCCGTGCCATTGATGGCAGCCGTGCCGGTGAGAACCAGGCTTTCCACATTCGCCGCCAGCACCAGGCTGACGCCGGACTGGACCTGATCGTTGCCTTCGCCGGCATTCTCGAGCACCGTGTCGCCAGCGGCGTCGACCAGGTAGGCATCGTCACCCGCGCCGCCCGACATGACATCGTCGCCGGTGCCGCCATTCAAGGTATCGTTGCCCTCGAAGCCCTTGAGGGTATCGTTGCCGCCCATGCCGTTGAGTGTATCGTTGCCGGCCGCGCCGTTCAACACGTCGGCGCCGGCCGTTCCGGTGCGTGTCAGGTTCTGGGTAGCGACGACCAGGTTGAAGATGTCGGATACGCCGAGGCCGCTCTTGTCGGTTGCCGTCAGCTTGATGCCGAAGGTCCCGGCGACGGTGGACGTTGCGCTGAACGTGCGCGTGGCCGGCGTGAACTTGAGCCAGGCCGGCAACCCGCCGCCATCGGCCAGGGTGGCGCTGTACGTCAGTGCATCGCCACTGTCCGGGTCCGAGAACGCCGTGGCGGGGAACGCATACGTCAACGCGGCACCCGGCGCTGCCGTCTGATCGGCGATCGGTGCGGCGACGACCGGCGCCCGGTTCGGCGCCGTGACCGTCATGGTGACGACCTGTCCTTGCGCGCGTCCGTAGTTATCCGTGCCCCAGAGTACCAACTTGAATGAGGCACCGGCGTCACTCAGGGCCGCAGTGCCGCTGAAGATGCGGGTGGCCGGGTCGAACTGCAGCCATGCGGGCAATGCGCTGCCGTCCCTCAGTGTTGCGCTGTAGCTGATCGAATCCCACGGATCGGGATCGGTGATCGTCCCAAGCGGCACCGTGTATGTGAATGCCGTAGCGGCGCCGGCGCGCATGGCGGGTATGGGAGCGGCCAGCACTGGCTCGTGGTTGGTAGCGGCGCGCTTGATGACGTCCTCGAGCATCGCGTAGTCCCAGCTCTCGCCATTGGCGAATTCGATCTTGTCGATTGAACGATCGCCTTCGAAACCGCCGTCGTAGGTGGTGTCGTCGTGGTGGCCCTTGAGCGTGATCTGATCGCCTGTTCCCTTGATTTTAAGAACGACCGAATAACCGGTATCGAGCGCGATAATATCGTTCGGCATGATACCGCTGCCGAAACGAAGCACGTCCACCGAACCAAGAATGTCGAGATTATCGATCGTATCCTGCCCATCGCCGCGATTGAAGAGATACACATCGCTGCCACGGCCGCCGGTGAGCGTGTCCTTACCGGCCGCGCCGGTGAGGACATTGTTTCCGGCGTTGCCGGTCAATTCATTGTCCAGACTATTGCCAGTGCCTGTCAGCATATCGAGGCCGTCGAGAACGAGGTTTTCAAACTGATCGGCCAAGGTCCAGCTGAGGGTGGTTTTCACCGTATCGATGCCCTGCTCCGCCAATTCGATCATCGTGTCGCCGGCGCTGTCGACCACGTACGTATCATCTCCCCGCTCCCCGCTCATGCGGTCGTCGCCCAGACCGCCATCGATCCGGTCATCGCCATCGCCGCCGTTCAGGCTATCGTCGCCCGCATAGCCGAAGATGGCATCGGAGCCGGTACCGCCATGCAGCACATCGGCGCCGGGGCCGCCCCGCACGTTGACGCCAAAAATATTGACGCTGATGCCAAACGTATCGGACACGCTCGCACCGCTGTTGTCGGTGGCCGTGACGGTGATATCGACCGTGTCAAGCAGGCTCGGGGTGCCGCTGAACACCGCCGTCTCGGTGTCGAAATGGAGCCAGCCGGGAAGCGCGGCGCCGTCCGCCAGCTTGGCGCTGTAGACCAGCCCATCGTCCTTGTCCGGTTCGGAAAAGGCCGCCGCAACCGGCAATACCATTACCGCACCCTGGGCGGCGTTGTGGTCCTGTATCGGGGCCACCAGTGTCGGTGCGCGGTTGCCGCTCAAGATCTCGATCGTCAGGGGGGCGTACACGCCGGAACCGATTTCATCCTGGGCAAGCACGTACAGCTCGAGAATGCCAACGTCCGCCAGGCCTGGCGTACCGCTGATGCGGTTGGTGTTCGGATTGAACAAGAGCCAGGACGGCGCCGGCGTCACCCTGTCCCTGAGCATCAGGGTGTAATGGATGTAATCGGCCGGGTCGGGATCGACCACGGTATCGGCCGGCACCACGAAGTCGAGGGGCTTGCCGATCATGACTTCAAGCCGCGGCAATGGCTTGGCGGCATCCTTTGCGTGATTATTGACGTGCTGCACCACCTTTTGCTCGAGCATCGCGCTGGTCCAGATCGTCCCGTCGGCAAATTCCAGCGCATCGATTTTGGCCGCCCCTCCATCGAAGTAATTCGATACATACAGCGTATCGTTGCTGGAACGAACAGTCAGAATCAGTGTTTTCCACCACCGGGTCACGCTGACATCATCGACCGTGATACCCGCACCGAGTCGCACGACATCTTTCCTGGTCGACGCATTGTCGTCATTTTCCAGCGAGTCGTGGCCCGAACCTTTGCCGAACAGATAGACGTCATTGCCCCGCCCGCCACGAAGGCGATCATTGCCGGCGCCGCCATCAAGCAGGTCATTGCCCTCGCCGCCATGCAGCACGTCATTGTCCGCGCCGCCGTTGAGCGTGTCGTCGCCAGCGGCACCTTGAATGACATCGAAACCGGCGCCGCCGTCGAGACGGTTGGCAGTGTCGTCGCCCCACAGCTCATCGTCGCCGGCGGTGGGAATCGAGGCCAGCTCGGCCAGCTTGACGGCGTCCCACACGGTGCCGTCCTGGAAGACGACCTGTTCGACCCGTGCCGCCTGGTCGGCAGTGTCCATGAAATAGTTGGTCTGCGTGACCGAATCGCTGCCGTTATTGAGCGTCAGCACCAGATTGGGTCCGTTGCGCGTCACAGTGACATCGGATGGCGCGATCCCGGCGCCAAAACGCAGCACGTCGGCGGAAGGCTGCGCGCCGGCCTTCTCTTCGCTGATGAAGTCGCGTCCATCGTCCAGATCGAACAAATAGGTATCGTTGCCGACGCCGCCATACAAGCGGTCGTTGTCGCGGCCGCCTTTGAGCGTGTCGTCGCCGGACTTGCCGTACAGCCGGTCGGCGCCCGCGCCGCCGGCGATGCTGTCGGCGCCGTCCGTACCATGCAGTTCATCGGCGCCAGCCGTGGCGATGCGCGCGTTGGCGGCTATGGCGGCCTGATCCCACGTAGTGCCGTCGGCGAATCGCAACTGCTCGATCTGATTGTTGGTCATCGATGGCATGCTCGCGAATTGCCCCCTGATATCGAGCAGTTCACCGGTGTTCACCAACATCAGGCGCAGATTGTCGCCCTCGCGCGTCACCTTGATGTCGGCCTGGACGATGCCGGCACCGAGCTGCACCGTATCAATATCGCCGGCCTCGGCATAACTCTCGTCGAAGATCGCGTCGCGGCCGGAACCATTGCCGAAATAATAGGTGTCGGCACCTGCGCCGCCCTCGAGAACGTCGTCGCCGGCGCCGCCATCGAGGTGGTCGTTGCCGAATCCGCCGAACAAGGCATCGTTGCCGCCCGCGCCGGTGAGCGTGTCGTGCCCCGCGCCCGCGCGCAAGGTGTCGATGCCTTCGGTACCATTGACGGCGGCGGAGTTGTCGATGCGAAGGTCGAAGGTGGCGGACGTACTGGCCGCGTTCGCATCGGTGGCAGTCACGCGAATCGAGACCACCCCGGTGGCGGCCGGCTTGCCGGAAAAGACATTCGTCGCCGGGTCGAAACTGAGCCAGCCAGGCAAGGCGCCACCATCGGCCAGCGCCACGTTATAGCTCAGCTTGTCGGCCGAATCGCTATCGACGAACGCATCCTTGGGCAGCGCGTAATTGAGCGACTCGCCCATGGCCAGGCCCAGGTCGTGCAGCGAGGCCCGCGCCGGTGCGAGATTGTTGACTTCGATGACGAACGAAGTGCCGTTGGACAGATGGTACGGATCGGTCGCGGTGATCTGCACCATGGTCCGGCCGAGTTCGGTGGGCGTACCGCTGAAGGTGCGCGTGGCGGGGTCGAAACTGAGCCAGGCCGGCAGTGCCGCGGCGCCAACCAAGGTGGCGCTGTAGGCCAGCGCATCGCCGTCAGGGTCGGTAAACGCGCCGTTCGCGAACTTGAAACTGAACACTTTACCGCGCGTGGCCTGTTGAGTATAAAAGCGGTCGAGCAACACCGGTTCGCGGTTTGGCGGCGCGATCTGCATGTCGATGGTCGTGCCGATCGATGCGCCGAAGCTGTCCGTTCCGGCGATCCTCAATGCCAGCGTGCCGGCACTGGCCGCCGTTGGCGTGCCCGTCAGGACCAACTTGTCAGCGTCGAAGCTCAGCCAGGCAGGTAGCGCACTGCCATCGCCCAGGGTGACGCTGTACCGGACCGAATCCCATGCATCGGGATCGCTCATCAGATCGGCCGGCAGCGCATAGCTGAATTCTTGCCCGGCGCGCGACTTGATCGTCGGCAAGCTGGCGTAGTTGCCGACCGGACCACGGTTGTTGGCGCGCCGGTCCACGACCGACTGGATCATGGCCTGGTCCCAGACCACGCCGCTGGCAAATTCCACGCGGTCGAGCTTGCGGTCAAACGTGACAGTGCCGTCGACCTTGTTGGCCGCAAAGTAGTCGAGGAAATTGATCTGCTCGCTCGAACCCCTGATGCGCAGCGACAGGATATCTTCATCACGATAGGCGATGATATCGCGCTCGGCGATATTGGCGCCGAGGCGCAGGATGTCGATGGCCGGCTTGCGCGCGGGATCGGCGCTGTCGGACAGGACGTCGGTATTGTCGATGGTATCCATGCCGTCGCCGCGGTCGAATGCGTAGACGTCGTTGCCGGCGCCGCCGACCAGGTAATCGTCGCCTGCCGCACCGGTGAGCACATTGGCTGCGCCGTTACCGAACAGGCCATTATTGGCACTGTTACCGGTGGCATCGATCGAATTGCTTCCCGTCAGCCTGATCGCGTCGAGGTGCGCGCCGAGGGTATAGCTGATGCTCGCTTCGACATCATTGGTGCCCGGCTCGTCGGCGCTGGCCTCGCCCTCTGCGTTGACCGCGCCGGCAGCGCTACCGGCGCCGGGCGCCGGCGGCGTTGCTCCGCGCGCACCGGTGCCGGCGCCGGACTTCTTGCGCGCCTCCTCGACAATGATATCGCCTTCGCTGTCGATGACATAGACATCGTTGCCGGCGCCGCCGACCATGTAGTCGGCGCCGCCGCCGCCGTTGAGCGTGTCATTGCCTGCGCCGCCGAACAGCGTGTCGTCGCCCAGGCCCGCGGCGAGAATGTCGTTACCGGCGCCGCCATCGAGATAGTCGTTGCCCTGGAAGGCGGCGGGAATGAATTCGTCGTCATCGCCGATCAGGCGATCGTTGCCCGCGCCGCCGAGCAGGCGGTCGCCGCCGCCGCCGCCGACGAGCTGATCGTCGCCATCGCCGCCGTCGAGGAAGTCGGCGCCGCTGAAATCGTGATTGAAACTCTTGGTGTTCTCGTCGCCCCACAGCTTGTCGTTGCCGGCGCCGCCATACAACTGATCATCCTTGCCGCCACCGACCAGGGTATCGTCGCCGTCTTCGCCGTCGAGCACATCGCGCCCCCAGAACAAAGCGTCGTCGCCGGGCGAGAGGGTGGAGGCCGACATGTCGCCCCACAGCTTGTCCTTGCCCGCGCCGCCGTACAAGGTATCGTCCTTGCCTTCGCCATAGAGAAAATCGTCGCCTTCTTCGCCGTCGAGATAGTCATTGCCCTGATACTGGAATGGAATGTAGTCCTTGTCGCTGGTCAGGCCGCCGCCGGTGTCGCCCTGCAAAGTGTCATTGCCGCTACCGCCGTACAGCACATCGTTCGAGCCCTGGCCAGTGAGGCGATCGTTGCCGGCGCCGCCATCGAGGAAGTCGGCGCCGTGGTGCTCAGGCGCCTGGTAATTGATCAGCCTTGTCTTTGTAACATGCCCATCGCCCTCGAGTACGTCATCGTCATCGCCGCCTTCGATGTCATCGTTGCCCGACAACCCCCAGAGCACGTCATTTCCCGCTCCACCAAGGAGTTGATCATCTCCGTGACTTCCGATAATCCGATCGTTGCCCTCGCCGCCATCGACAAAATCATTGTCTGAATAGTAAGCCAAATCCATGCCGTCCCATGTATTGGAGTTGTCTGCGCTATCGTAGTAGACACCCCACACCGCGCCAACAGCTGCCGCTGTCATGCCTGCGGGCGGTTTCCACGTTTCTTCCGGGAACCGGCGTCTCTGGCCATAAGAGGGCGAGGCACTGCTGATAAAATCATTGCCCTTGCCGCCGAGGATGTGGTCGTTGCCCTTACCACCAGCGATCATGTCGTCGCCGTCACCGCCGTCGATGGTATCGTCGCCTTCACCGCCGTCGAGCAAATCGTTGCCTCCCAAGCCGAATATCTTGTTTTTAACGGTTCCACCTACCAGCGCATCGGAAAAATTCGCCTCGGCGACGCCACCGACCAAGGTGCCATCTGCCAGGAATGTCACTGCGGACCAGTTGTATGGATCCGAACTGGAACTTCCCCCAGGTGCGTGCTGATCTCCGATCATCGTGAAGGTGGACTTTCCGGTGTCTTTCAGACTGAGCGCAATGGTATTGGTGCTCGAAATGCCGTCCGGACGGTTGTGGCTGGCCTTCAGGGTTCCCGGCAGATCGCCATCAAAGTCACCGCGCTGGACCAGTGCGAAAACGACTTCGGTCTGGCCTTCGCTGAGCGCGATCACTGCCCCTTCGGCGGCGACCAGGGTCCCGTCAACCATCACCATCAGTTTCCCGCTCACGCCGGACAGTGCCAGCGTGACCGTCTCGTGCGCCCCGGCTGCCGCGCTCAGGGACATGGTGAAGGTGGCGGCGCCACCTTCACTGATCGTGGCCAGCTGCGCCTCCAGGCTCGATTCGACAAAGCCGGGTTCGTTGTACACGTTTCTCCCCGGCCCGATTTTGAGGGCGACCTTCGACTGGCTCTCGAGCTTGATCCCAAGATATCCTTCGCTGCTCAATGCCTTCGCCAGGTCGAAATTGTCGATCGTGACCGCGTTATTGCTGTCGAGTCCCTTGGTCATGATCATGCGCTTGCCCGTCACACTGGACGAGGCATCGTACACCGCCATGCCAACGTACTCGCCAGAGGCCAATTGGGCGACCCATTGGTTGCGCTTGCCGACGCCTTTTCCATCGGTAATGACGCTACCGGCGATCTCGATCTTGCCCAGGCCATCACTGTCGACGATGGTGTCGTTTCCAAACGCGGCGCCAAAGCTGTAGGTATCGACGCCCTTGCCGCCACGCAGCCAGTCGCTGCCGGTACCGCCGTCAAGCTTGTCGTCGCCGACCCCGCCCTCGATGTAATCGTTGCCGCCGCCGCCGCCGAGCGTATCGTCGCCGTCGTCGCCGTAGATCTCATCGTATTTGTCGCCGCCTTGCAGCAGGTTGCCGTATTCACCACCAAACAGGATCTGGCGGCGTCCCGCGTCGCCGGAATCGGAGCTGCCAGAGCGCAAGGTCGTATTGGTGACAGTGTCGTAGAACATCAGATTCGGGTAGGGTGCAATGCCGGTCTCGTCTTTCTTATTCCTTTCAATCATCATCTTCAGCATCAAGGACCTGCTGGAAAGATACAGGTCGCTGAAATTCAATGCACCCAAGCGCTCGCTCTGCTCAAAATCTGCCTGATCGCTGGCAATCTTTTCTTTGAGTTCTGCATGCTTCGCGGCGATTATAGCCAGCGTATCCAGGTTATCCGGAGTAACTTGAATCGGCAACAGGTACTTCAGCGAGAGAAGATAGGGAAGATAATGAAGTTCATCGCTGCGGGCGGGAACCGAGCTTGTTGGAACGGTGATACTGAGTTTGCCCTCTAACTGCGAAAGCGGCGCGGTAGAGAGATCGGAATCCAGTGCCCCTTTCAAGAGTAAAATATTTCCGTGGTACATCTGCCGGCTCGGAGCGTTATCCTTCTCATCGCCGATCGAGGTCGGCACGGATTTTTCGTTGATCAGAATTTTGCGCAATGCATCGAGTACATTTTCCAGACTGCTCTCGGCCCGGTTCGAACTCGTCTTCAACAGCGCGTTCAAGTCTTCGATACTGAACGTTTTGTCAAACCGCGCCATGACGTCAGCCGTAACCAATCACCTCCCCGCAGACAATTTTTCTGCCTGGAAACTCAGTTCAATGTATGATGTGCAATCTTGTTAAAAAAGCCCACGCCTCTCACTGATTTCGACCTGCGCCAGATGGATGA
>NZ_WHJF01000123.1:0-18102 GCF_011682185.1 Massilia genomosp. 1 | reverse complement strand
CTGCTCTGGGGTAGAATTCATGTCGGGCAAGGTGTGTTCGTGCTGATAGGGTAGGTTTTTAGATAACTCCCATTCTATCAATCACTTACGGCATTCTTGCCCTTTTTTGTGCAAAATTCAGGCTAGGCGGATGCCGCAGCGCCGAAGCGCCCGCCCGCCTGGCGCCGGAACTCTTTCGGGGTCACGCCCTTGATCTGCAAAAAGCGGCGGTTGAAATTGGCCACATTCTGGAAGCCGACGTCGTAGCAGACATTGGTGACGTAGTGGTCGGTGTTCATCAGCAACTGGCAGGCCTTGTTGACCCGCAGCCGGGTGACGAAGTCGGTGAAACTGTTGCCGGTGGTCTTGCGGAAGAAGCGCGAGAATTTGCTCAGCGACATGCCGAGCTGATCCGCCACGGCCTCGGCCGAGATCGGGTCGCGGTAGTTGTCGGTGATGTAGCTCAGGACCGCGTTGACCTTGGCCAGGGTGCCTTCATCGTCATATGAACGCATGGTGGCGCTCGAGAGCAGCCGGTATTTGTTGTTGCGCGCCAGGCGGCACATGAAGTTTACAAAATGGCCGAAGCGCTCGGCGCCGCCGCTGCCGCGAATCCGCAGGAAATCCTGCTCGGCCTCGGCCCCGATATCGAGAAACTCAATGCCGTAGATGGAGCGCTCCAGGAGGGGCAGCAGCTCGCGCAGCTCCGGGATCAGCCGGGAAGCCTGTTCCAGCGGCTCATGGGCGAATTGCAGGATCATGTCGCGCAACAGCACGCCTTCCTCCGGCACGCTGCCCGAGATCCAGTTGTGCGGCAGGCGCGGCCCGGTCAGCACCAGGTGGCCGGGTGAGAATTCGCCGATGTAGTCGCCCACGAACAGCTTGCCGCTGGTCGAAACGATCAGGTGCAGCTCGTACTCGTCGTGGCAATGCCAGCGCACGCGCGGGCTGGGGTAGCCGTGCTCGATGTAGTGGACGATGCCGTCGTAGCTTTCGCGTTCGAGCTCGGGCGGCTTGGGCTGGAAGCGCTGCGCTTCCACGTGGCGCATCTGAGGCAAAGTGCTCATGTGTTGTGGTCCCTGTTTGTCATCTACATGGTTGTTCACTTTGCGCTTGCCAGCAAGTGCGACAGCGCGGCGCGCGCACCAAGCCTGTACAGCCGCGCCAGCGCCTCGGCCACCGCGTCGACGAAGCGGGGCGCTTCGCTCAACTCGCCGAACAGTGCGCGCAACGACAGCAGCGCGGCCGGGTCGGCGCCGCCGCGCACGGCCAGCTCGCGCAGCTGCGCGGCGAGCGGGTCGATCAGCGTCAGCGGGCGGCCCTGTTCGTCGCTGCCGTTCAGGTAGCGGAACCAGCACGCCACGCTAAAGCTGAGCAGTTCGACCGGACCGCCGCGTGCGAGCTGGTCGCGCACCGACGGCAGCACGAACTTGGGCATGCGCGCCGAGCCGTCGGTGCCGATCCGCAAAAGCTGGTCGCCGATGGCCGGATTGGCGAAGCGCTCGACCAGGGTGCGCTTGTAGTCGGCCAGGTCGATGCCCTCGACCGCCGGCAGCAGCGGCGTGACTTCGATGTCCATCATGCGCGAGAACAGTTGACGGATGTCGGCGTCGGCCATCGCTTCGTGCGCGTACTCGTAGCCGAGCAACATGCCGATGTAGCACAGCGACTGGTGGCCCGCGTTCAGCAGGCGCAGCTTCATTTTTTCGTAGGGCAGCACGTTCGGGAAGGCGCAGTGCTCGGCCAGCCACGCACTCAAGGCGGGATCGCGCAGCGCGGTAAAAGCGAGCAGCATCGCGCGGGTGATATCGCCATTGCTTTGCAGGTTATCGCACGACATGACCGTGAACGGCGCCAGTCCGCGCTCGCGCCGCCGCGCCAGCGCCTCGGCCAGGTAGCCGAAGCAGCAGTGCGGCGTGTGCGGGTGGGCCAGGTCGTGCATGATGTCGGGATGGGCGGCGTCGAAGCTGCCGTCGCCCTGGTTGACGTAATAGCCGCCCTCGGTGATGGTGAGCGAGACGATGCGGGTGCCGGGATCGGCCAGCTTGTCCAGCACCGCCTGCGGGTCGTCCGGCGCGTACAAAAATTCGAGCAGTGAGCCGACCACGCGCGCCATGTCGCCGCGCGCGCTGCGCTCGACCAGGGTGTACAGGCAGTCCTGGGCCAGCATGGCGTCGCGCATCGCCGCATCAATCGGCAGCAGGCCCACGCCGCAGTAGCCCCATGCAGTGTGGCCGGGCAGGCGCAGCAGGTCGTCCAGATACAGCGCCTGGTGCGAGCGGAAAAATCCGCCCACGCCAATGTGGACGATGCTGCGCGCCGGGATGCTGCGATCGTAAGCGGGGCCGGGAATGGTCGATGGCAGATGCGCCAGCGCGGCCTTGTTCAAAGCGAGCGCCATCATCGCGCTCCCCGCGCCTGCATGCCGCACGTGGAACCGGACTTGTCGAAGTGGTGTACGACGCCGTGTTCGAACGCCAGGTGGGTGCGCGCGCCCGCTTGCAGGGTGATCTGCTCGCTGCCGCACGCGACCACCTGCACCTTGTTTTCCAGGCGCGCGTAGACCAGCGTTTCAACGCCGAGCGACTCGACCATGTCGACCGTGGCCGGCAGGCTGCCCGGCTGCGCCGCATCGAGCACATGCACATGCTCGGGGCGGATGCCGACAAAGCCGTCGGCAGGGGCCGCGCCCCCGGACAGCGCGGCCAGCCGCAGCAAGAGCGCCGCCGGCACCACGTTCATGCTCGGGGTGCCGATGAACTGCGCCACAAAGCGGTTGGCCGGGCTGTCGTACAGGAACAGCGGCGAGCCATGCTGCTCGATCTGGCCGTCGCGCAGCACCACCACGCGGTCGGCCAGGGTCATCGCCTCGACCTGGTTGTGGGTGACGTAGATGGTGGTCGCGCCCAGTTCGCGGTGCAGCTTGGCGATTTCGATGCGGGTCTGCACGCGCAGGGCCGCGTCCAGGTTCGACAGCGGTTCGTCGAACAGGAAAACTTTCGGGTCGCGCACGATGGCGCGGCCGATGGCGACGCGCTGGCGCTGGCCGCCGGAGAGCTCCTTCGGTTTGCGTTCGAGGTAGTGGCCCAGGTTGAGGATGGCGGCCGCCTTGTCGACCTTGGCGCGGATCAGGGCGGGCGGCACGCCGGCCAGTTTCAGCGCGAACGACATGTTCTGGAACACCGTCATGTGCGGATACAGCGCGTACGACTGGAACACCATCGCCAGGTCGCGTTTGGACGAGGGCAGGGCGGTGATGTCGCGCCCGTCCAGGTGCAGGCTGCCCTTGTCGATGGGTTCGAGGCCCGCGATCAGGCGCAGCAGGGTCGACTTGCCGCAGCCCGACGGGCCGACGAAGACGACGAACTCGCCCTTGTCGATCTCCAGGTCGATGCCCTTGATGGCGTGGTGCTCGCCGAAGAATTTCTCGATGTTTTTCAGTTGGAGGTAAGCCATGATCTTGATGTCCTGTGCTTGTCTTATTTGACCGCGCCGAAATCGGCCCTGAACAGTGAAGTGGCAATGCTGGGTCACCCGCGCGCCGCATTGCTCGCGTTTGGCGTCGCCGTGCTGGCGCATAACGTGCCCGCAGTGATCGAACGCGCCATCATGATCCGTCACCGACTGGAGCAGGGCGGCAAGATCGAACTATCGGCCTCTATCTCGCGCTGGAGGTGAAGGCAGCCTATGAGGGCATGATGATCGCCCTTCCCAGCAGTGATTGGCGCGCTTACGACAAGCTCGATGCTTGCCAGTTGGCGGACTTGTTGCTGAAAGTGGCTGCACGTGCTGACCCAAAAAGACTACGTAAGCACAAACGCGGGCCGAAAGTACCGAAAACGTCGGGCTAGGTGTCTGCTGCCGAAGCGCGCAAACACGTTTCCACTGCACGCGTTCTGAAGGAGGGCCGGATCGTATGAGGACCTTGAACGGGGTGGCGCTTAGTAGGCGGCGCGGTAGATGCTGTGGATATCTTCCCGCGTCAATTCGCGCGGGTTGTTGCCGAGCAGGCGAGTTTGCAGCATCGCATCGTCGGCCAGCTTGTCGATATCGGATTCGCCCACGCCGACCTGGCGCAGGGTGGTCTGGATGCCGGTTTGCGCAGCGATCTTTTCCATCGCCGCGATCAACGCATTGGCGCGCGCTTCGTCGCTGCCGCTCGCGCCCGGATCGACAATCTGCGCCAGCTCGGCGTAGTGTACGCCGGCGTGCGACAGGTTAAAGCGCAGCACATGCGGCAGCACCAGCGAATTCGACAAGCCATGTGGCACGTGAAATATGCCGCCGATCGGATAGGCGAGGGCATGCACCGCCGCCACCGGCGCATTGGAAAAGGCCTGGCCGGCGAAGCAGGCGCCAAGCAGCATGGCCTGGCGCGCCGCCAGATCGTCGCCGTGTTCGCAGGCGCGCAGCACGTTGCGCGACAGCAGAGACAAGGCCTGGCGCGCCAGGTTGTCCGACATCGGGTTCTTTTTGTGCTTGCTGGTGAAGGCTTCGATCGCGTGGACCATTGCATCGATGCCGGTCGCGGCCGTCACCAGCGGCGGCAGGCCGAGCGTCAGGTGCGCATCCAGGATCGCCAGGTCGGCGTACAACTGCGGCGCGACCACGCCCATCTTGGTGGTCGCGCCGGTCGTGACGATGGCAATGTTGCTTACTTCCGATCCGGTGCCGGCGGTGGTCGGAATCTGCACCAAGGGCAGGCGTTTGCCGCGCACATTGCCGATCCCATAAATCTGGCTGAGCGGCTGCGCGCTGCCGGCCAGTACCGCAATGAGCTTGGCCACATCCATCGAGCTGCCCCCACCCAGGCCGATGACGAGGTCGGCATCGTGCCGGTGCGCCACTTCCACCGCTTGCAGCACCACCGATTCCGGCGGGTCGGCGACGACGTCGGACCAGACGTGGACCGCGATATTTTCCTGTTCCAGCGAGCGCTGCGGAGCGTCCACCAGGCCGGTGCCGAGAAAGCCCGGGTCGGTCACGATCAGCGCGCGGCGCGCATCGGGGAAGTGGCTGCGCACCAAAGCACCGAGACGATTGCTCGCGCCGGGGCCGGAAACAAGATGGGGAACGGTACTGAAACTGAACTCGGCTGACTCGGTCATTGTGTACCTGCGGGTCGATGGGCGATGTCAAAAGCTTACACCATGAGCGGCTTGGGCAGGAAAATGGCCGTCGGGAACGCGCTTGAGATTTCTTACGTACAATATCTGACTCCGCTGTTCAGCCCCCTTTTCTGGAAAAGTCATGATCGATTTCGCCTTACTCGGATGCGCGGCGTTTCTCGCCGGCTTGGTCGATGCTGTTGTTGGCGGAGGCGGACTGATCCAGGTACCTGTGCTGTTCTCGGTGTTTCCACGTGAAGTACCGGCGACCTTGTTGGGAACGAGCAAGTTCGCGGGCATCTTCGGTACGGGGGCTGCGGCCGTCAATTACGCGCGCAAGGTGAGGGTGGCGTGGAGCGCGGCCGCGCCGGCGGCGGTGTCAGCCTTGCTGCTATCGTTTGCCGGTGCTTACACGGTGACCAAGGTGCCGGCCGATTTCGTGCGGACCGCGCTGCCGTTCGTGCTGGTCGCCGTCGCCGTGTACACCTTCCGCAAGAAGGATTTCGGCAGCGTCCACGCCCCACTGCACAGCGGCGCGACCGAGCGCTGGGTGGCGGTGGGCATTGGCGCGGCCATTGGTTTCTATGACGGCTTCTTCGGTCCCGGCACCGGCAGCTTTTTGCTGTTCCTGTATGTGCGCTTTTTCGGCTTCGATTTCCTCAGCGCCTCGGCTGCCACCAAGGTGGTCAACGTGGCCTGCAATCTGTCCGCGCTGATGTGGTTCGGCTACAGCGGCCATATCCTCTGGCAACTCGGCCTGCTGATGGCGGTGTGCCAGGTAGCCGGTTCGCTGGTCGGCACCAAGCTCGCGATCAAGCATGGCAGCGCGTTCGTGCGCAAACTGTTCCTGGTGGTGGTCAGCCTGCTGATCGTGAAGACCAGCTATGACGCCATCGTGAAGTGGTGATTGTTTCACGTGGAACAGCGCAAAGGGCAGGGTCATTGTTCCACGTGAAACCATGAAACTTCGTCAAATAGCACGTTCCACGTGAAACACTCCGTTGCGAGAAAATCGCAGATTCTGGGTGCAAAAGAGTCGGGGGTCTGAAAAGACTCTATAATCGGGCCTCATCTCCCTCGCTCTACACTCCATCATGCTATTTCCAACTGAATTCGACGTCATCGTCGTCGGCGGCGGCCATGCCGGCACCGAGGCTGCGCTCGCTTCTGCCCGCATGGGCCAGAAGACTTTGCTGCTCACCCATAACATCGAGACGCTCGGCCAGATGTCTTGCAACCCCTCCATCGGCGGCATCGGCAAGGGACACCTGGTCAAGGAAGTCGACGCCATGGGCGGCGCCATGGCGATTGCCACGGACGAATCCGGTATCCAGTTTCGCATCCTGAACTCGTCCAAGGGCCCTGCCGTACGCGCCACCCGCGCGCAAGCGGACCGCATCCTGTACAAGCAAGCGATACGCTCGCGCCTGGAAAACCAGCCGAACCTGTGGCTGTTCCAGCAGGCAGTGGACGACTTGATGCTTGAAGGCGACAAGGTGGTCGGGGCGGTAACCCAGATCGGCATCAAGTTCCGCGCCCGCGCGGTGGTGCTGACGGCTGGTACTTTTCTCGACGGGAAAATCCACGTCGGCCTGCAAAACTACTCGGCCGGCCGTGCCGGCGATCCGCCGGCGATTTCGCTCTCGGCGCGCCTGAAAGAAATGAAGCTGCCGCAAGGCCGCCTGAAGACCGGCACGCCGCCGCGCATCGATGGCCGCAGCATCGATTTTTCGCAGATGTCCGAGCAAGCTGGCGACCTCGACCCGGTGCCCGTGTTCTCGGTCATGGGCAACACCGCCATGCACCCGCGCCAGGTGCCGTGCTGGGTGACGCATACGAATGCGCAGACGCACGACATCATCCGCGCCGGCCTGGACCGCAGCCCGATGTACACCGGCGTCATCGAAGGCGTCGGCCCGCGCTATTGCCCGTCGATCGAAGACAAGATCCACCGCTTCTCGGGCAAGGAATCGCACCAGATTTTCCTTGAGCCCGAAGGCTTGACGACCAACGAGTTCTATCCAAACGGTATCTCGACCAGCCTGCCGTTCGACGTGCAGATCGCCCTGGTGCGCTCGATGAAGGGCATGGAAAACGCCTTCATCCTGCGCCCGGGCTACGCCATCGAATACGACTATTTCGACCCGCGCGGCCTGAAAACCTCGCTCGAAACCAAGGCGGTGCAAGGCTTGTTCTTTGCCGGCCAGATCAACGGCACCACCGGTTACGAAGAAGCGGCGGCGCAAGGCATGCTGGCCGGTATCAACGCGGCGCTGTTGACGCGCGGCCAGGATGCCTGGATTCCGGGCCGTTCCGAAGCCTACCTCGGCGTGCTGGTGGATGACTTGACGACGCAAGGCGTGGCCGAGCCGTACCGCATGTTCACCAGCCGCGCCGAATATCGCCTGAGCCTGCGTGAAGACAATGCCGACATGCGTCTGACCGAAATCGGCCGCAAACTCGGCTGCGTGGGCGACGCCCAGTGGGAAGCATTCGAGCGCAAGCGCGAAGCGGTCGCCGTGGAACTGGAGCGCCTGCGCACCACCTGGGTACACCCGCGCATCCTCGCCAGTAGCGAGTCGGAACGTGTGATCGGCCAGGCCATCGAGCGCGAATACTCCTTGGCCGACTTGCTGCGCCGTCCCGGCGTGGACTACGACAAGCTGATGGGCTTGTCCGGCATGGAAGGCCAGGCGCTTGCCGGCCCCGGCGTTGACGATCCTGCGGTCAAGGAACAGGTCGAAATCCAGCTCAAATACGCTGGCTATATCGACCGCCAGGCCAAGGAAGTCGAGCGGCACGACCACTATGAAAACCTCAAATTGCCGCCTGGATTCGACTACCTCGACATCAGCGCGCTGTCGATCGAGGTGCGCCAGAAGCTCGACAAGCAACGTCCCGAAACCTTGGGACAGGCCTCGCGTATCTCGGGCGTGACGCCGGCGGCCATCTCGCTGTTGCTGGTGCATTTGAAAAAGCGTGGCGCGAAAGGCTTCGCCACGCTCAATGAGGAGTTGGCAGGATGAAGTTTTTCGACCGTAAGGCCATCGCGCCCGTACTGGCCAATGGCATCAAGGAACTCAAGCTGGACTTGAGCGCGCAGCAGCACGCGCAATTGCTCGACTACCTGGCCCTGCTGCACAAGTGGAATGCGGTCTACAACCTGACCTCGGTGCGCGATCCGATGCAGATGGCAACCCACCATGCGCTCGATTCGCTGGCCGCCGTGTCGGCCTTCGAGGGCGCGGCCAGCGTGCTCGACGTCGGGGCGGGGGGCGGACTGCCCGGCATCGTGCTGGCGATTGCCCGGCCGGGCATGTTAGTGGCCCTGATCGACACCGTCCACAAGAAAACCGCCTTCCTCACGCAAGTCAAAGCCGAACTGGGCCTGGCCAACGTGACCGTACACACGGCGCGCGTGGAGCAGCTGCAGGTGCCGCACAAATTCGACGTGATCACCTCGCGCGCTTTTGCCGACCTGTCCGACTTTGTGAACTGGTCGGGACACCTGCTGGCCGAGGGCGGCAAATTCATCGCCCTGAAAGGCACGGCGCCGGCGGACGAACAAGAACGGCTGCCGGCCGACTGGAAAGTGAGCCAATTGCGGCCTATCCAGGTTCCAGGACTGCAAGCGGAACGGCATCTGGTCTTTATCGAAAAGAACCTGCGCACAGAATAAATCGTATAAATCATATAAACGGTTTATATCGTTTAAACCGTATAAACCGTATAAATCGAATAAACGGTTTATACGATTAAAACAGTATAAATCGTTTGCATCAAAACTATCATAAGAGCATACATGGCGAAAATATTTTGCGTTGCAAATCAAAAGGGCGGGGTAGGCAAGACCACCACCAGCGTTAACCTCTCGGCGGGCCTGGCCAAACTGGACCAGCGCGTGCTGCTGGTCGACCTGGACCCGCAGGGCAACGCGACCATGGGCGCCGGCATCAACAAGGCCGGGCTCAAGGCATCGACCTATGAAGTGCTGCTGGGCGAGGCCGAGGTCAGCGCGGCGCGCACGCGTTCGGAAGCGGGGCGCTTCGACGTGCTGCCGTCGAACCGCGAACTGGCCGGCGCCGAAGTCGAGATGGTCGACCTGGAAAACCGCGAGCGCCGCCTGAAGGATGCGCTGGCCTCGGTCGACAAGGATTACGACTTCATCCTGATCGACTGCCCGCCGGCCTTGTCGATGCTGACCCTCAACGGCCTGTGCGCCGCACACGGCGTGATCATCCCGATGCAGTGCGAGTACTACGCGCTGGAAGGATTGTCCGACCTGGTCAACACCATCAAGAAGGTACACGCCAACCTGAACACCGACCTGAAGATCATCGGCCTGTTGCGCGTCATGTTCGATCCGCGCATGACCTTGTCGCAACAGGTGTCGGCCCAGCTCGAGCAGCACTTCGGCGACAAGGTCTTCAATACCATCATTCCGCGCAATGTGCGCCTGGCCGAAGCGCCGTCGTACGGCGTGCCGGGCGTGGTGTTCGATCCATCCTCGAAAGGGGCGCAGGCCTACATCGCCTTTGGCGCCGAGATGGTCGAACGCATCAAGACAATGTAAACATACGCATCACACAAAATAGGCAGCAAACATATGGCAAGCAAAAAACTCAAGGGGCTCGGTCGCGGGCTCGACGCGCTGCTGGGCGGCGACGGCGAGGGCGCCAAGCCCGACACACCGTCGGTGCTGGCCGTGCATCAGATGCAGGCCGGTAAATACCAGCCGCGCACGCGCATGGACGAAGGCGCGCTCAACGAACTGGCCGCCTCGATCAAAATCCAGGGCATCATGCAACCGGTGCTGGTGCGCCCGATCGGGCAGGACACGCTGACCGGCGCGGTGCGTTACGAGATCATCGCCGGCGAACGGCGCTTCCGCGCGGCGCAGCTGGCCGGGCTGAACGAGATCCCGGTGCTGGTGCGCGACGTGGACGACCAGGCGGCCGCCGCGATGGCGCTGATCGAGAACATCCAGCGCGAGGATCTCAATCCGCTGGAAGAGGCGCAGGGCATCCATCGCCTGATCTCGGATTTCAATTTCACGCACGAGCAGGCGGCCAGCGCGGTGGGACGTTCGCGCAGCGCGGTGTCGAACTTGCTGCGCCTGATGAACCTGGCCGCGCCGGTGCAAACCATGCTCATGGCCGGCGACGTTGACATGGGTCACGCGCGCGCCTTGCTGGCGGTGGACGCGGCCAGCCAGATCGCGCTGGCCAACCAGGTGGTGGCAAAACGCCTGTCGGTCCGCGAGACCGAAAAGCTGGTGGCCAGGGAACTGGAAGAGCAGGCCAACCCGAGCACGACCCGGCACAAGGAAAAATCGGGAGATATTGCCAGGTTGGAAGAAGAGCTGTCCGACAAGCTGGCCACGCCGGTGTTGTTCAAGATGGGCGCGAAGGGCAGGGGACAGATGATCATCGACTTTGCCGATCTGGATATTCTGGATGGGGTACTCGCCCGGTTGCGCGCATAAGCCGGCAACTTCGTCGTTCCCGCGCCAAGGCGGCCCTCGGCGGGAACGACGGAGTGCGCACCATTATCACGCAAGACGTTGCTTTTGGTTAACGTTTAGCACAAACGAGCAGTTCGCCCCCGTTTAGTACAAATTGCATAAAAATGCGTGGTTTTTGAACACAATCGGACTCATTCACCGTGCAGCAACGTTTGACGCACGCCAGCATAAGCACTTATAATCCCGCTGATTCACATAATTCAGACACCGAAACACGGCACTTATATGGCTGGCGCAAGGAATACAACATGTTGCGCTTAGTCTCCCTGCAATTGATAGTGACAGTCGTCGTCGGCCTCATCGCCGCGCTTCTGGGGGGATGGGCTGCGATGTTTTCGGCTGTGTTCGGCGGATTGTGTTGTGTCTTGCCCAATGCGGTGTTCGCGGTGCGCCTGTTCGCCAGCGCGCAGAAACCCGGCGGGGCCGACCCGATATCGTTTTTTATCTGGGAATTCATAAAGATTGCTTTGACGGTGGCGCTGATTGCCGCCACCTTCTCGCTGTACCGCGACTTGAATGTCTTCGCCATGATCGGCGGCTTCATCGCGGCGCTGAAAAGTTACATATTCTTAATATTTAGGCACTGACATGACGAGCTCAACACTTGAAGCTGGCGCAGCACACGCGCCGACCGCATCAGAATACATCAAGCACCACTTGGGTCATTTGTCGAACCACCATCAGGACAAGGTGATCGATTTTTCGATCATCAATATGGATACGCTGTTCTGGTCCATTACGATGGGCGTGCTCGGCTGCCTGATCATGTGGCTGGCCGCGCGCAAAGCCACCGCCGGCGTGCCGACCCGCTTCCAGGCCGCCGTCGAAATGGTCTTCGAGATGGTCGACAACCAGGCCAAGGACATCGTCCACGGCGACCGCAGCTTCATCGCGCCGCTGGCGCTGACCGTGTTCGTCTGGGTTGCACTGATGAATTCGCTCGACTTCTTGCCGGTCGACCTGTTCTCCGGCCTGTTCAAGCTGCTCAATATTGAACATCTGTTCCCGCATCACCGCGTGGTGCCGACCGCCGACCTGAACGGCTCGCTGGGCATCGCCCTGGGCGTGTTTGCACTGATGATCTATTACAGCATCAAGATCAAGGGCATCGGCGGCTGGATCCACGAACTGTTTTCCGCGCCTTTCGGTATCGCCATGGCGCCGTTCAACCTGCTGTTGAACATCATCGAGTACGCAGCAAAAACCGTGTCGCTCGGCATGCGACTGTTCGGCAACATGTTTGCTGGCGAACTGCTGTTCCTGTTGATCGCTTTGTTGGGTGCGATGGCTACGACGTTCGGCTTTGTCGGCCACGTCATCGCCGGTTCGATCTGGGCTATCTTCCACATCCTGATCGTGTTCCTGCAAGCGTTCATTTTCATGATGCTCACGCTGGTGTACATCGGCCAGGCGCATGAAGGCCACTGATCGCGGCAGATCGGACAGTATCGAAAGATAGTGGTAGTAAGCAAAGTTTGTATTTTTTAGTTTTCAATTTTTTAATTTACTTTTTGAAGGAACTCTCATGACTGACTATTCTTTTGTTGCTCTGGCTTGCGGTTTGATCATCGGTCTGGGCGCTATCGGCGCTTGTATCGGTATCGCTATCATGGGCGGCAAATACCTCGAAGCTTCGGCTCGTCAGCCTGAACTGATGAACACCCTGCAAACCAAAATGTTCCTGCTGGCTGGTCTGATCGATGCGGCATTCCTGATCGGTGTTGGTATCGCGATGCTGTTCGCATTCGCAAATCCGTTCCACGCTTAATTAAGCCGGACATCGCAGTCAAAGAATGGCCGAACCTCGCGGTTCGGCATCCGTTTTTGTGAGAAGGAAAACACCGTGAACTTAAACGCAACCTTGTTTGCCCAGTTCGTGGTCTTCTTCATCCTGGCTGGTTTCACGATGAAATTCGTGTGGCCGCCACTGATGAAAGCGCTCGACGAGCGCATCCAGAGGATCTCGAATGGCCTGGCCGCAGCTGACCGCGGTAAGGAAGAAATGCAGAAAGCCCATGAGCAAGTCCAGAAAGACCTGGCCGCTGCCCGTGATGAAGGTCAAAAGCGCATCATCGACGCCGACAAGCGCGCCGCCATGATCCTCGACGATGCCAAGAAAGCAGCTGCTGAAGAAGCGGCCCGCATTATTGCGTCGGCCAAGGCAGATGCCGAGCAACAGCTTAACCGCGCGCGCGAAGAACTGCGTGGCCAGGTCGCTGCCCTCGCCGTCAAAGGCGCCGAGCAGATCCTCAAGCGTGAAGTGAACGCAGCGGCTCACGCCGACCTGCTGTCGCAATTGTCGGTCGAGCTGTAATCATGGCCGAACTCGCAACCGTCGCCCGTCCTTACGCCGAAGCCCTGTACCGCGTTGCCCAGCAAGGCAACGTGGCGGCCTGGTCCGAAGTGTTGTCCGAGCTGGCCCAGCTCGGCGCTCACCACGATGTGCTGGCCTACGCGGCCAACCCGAACGTGGCCGCCGCCGATGTCGCCTCGACCCTCGTGTCGCTGCTGAAATCGCCAGCGACCGCGGAAGTGAGCAACTTCGTTGCCATGCTGGTGGAAAACCACCGCGTGTCGCTGCTGCCGGAAATCAATGCCCAGTTCCAGGTGCTCAAGAACACGAATGCCGGTGCCGCAGACGCCAACATCACCAGCGCCTTCGAGATTGCCCAGCCGCAGGTTGCGCAACTGGTCGCGACGCTGGAAAAGAAATTTGGCCGCAAGCTCAACCCAACGGTGACAGTGGATCCCTCGCTGATCGGTGGTGTGCGCGTGGTCGTCGGTGATGAAGTGCTCGATACCTCGGTACGCGCCAAGCTGCAACAGATGCATGTTGCGCTGACAGCGTAACGAACGCGTTCCAGACTCGCACAGCACGCCGGCGCAGACGCCCTTGCCTTACGCATCAAGAAACTATTAGGAGTTAGCATGCAACTTAATTCATCTGAAATCAGCGAACTGATCAAAAGCCGGATCCAAGGCCTCGAAGGTTCGGCTGACATTCGCAATCAAGGCACGGTAATCTCCGTAGCCGACGGTATCTGCCGTATCCATGGCCTGTCGGACGTGATGCAGGGCGAGATGCTGGAATTCCCGGGCAACACCTTTGGCCTGGCGATGAACCTCGAGCGCGACTCTGTCGGCGCCGTGATTCTGGGTGCTTACGAGCACATTTCCGAAGGCGACACCGTGAAGACCACCGGCCGCATCCTGGAAGTGCCGATCGGTCCTGAACTCAAGGGTCGTGTTGTCAACGCCCTGGGCCAGCCGATCGACGGCAAGGGTCCTGTCAACGCCAAGCTGACCGCCGCCATCGAAAAAATCGCACCGGGCGTGATTGCCCGCGAATCCGTTTCGCAGCCAATGCAGACCGGCTTGAAGTCGATCGACTCGATGGTGCCGATCGGCCGTGGCCAGCGCGAGCTGATCATTGGTGACCGCCAGACCGGTAAATCGGCTGTCGCGATCGATGCGATCATCAACCAGAAGGGCCAGAACATGACGTGTATCTACGTCGCGATCGGCCAGAAGGCATCGACCATCAAGAACATCGTGCGCTCGCTCGAGACGCACGGCGCGATGGAATACACCATCGTCGTGGCGGCATCGGCTTCCGAGTCGGCCGCCATGCAATACATCTCCGCGTACTCCGGTTGCGCCATGGGCGAATACTTCCGTGACCGCGGCGAAGACGCACTGATCGTCTACGATGACCTGTCCAAGCAAGCTGTCGCTTACCGTCAAATTTCGCTGCTGCTGCGCCGTCCACCAGGCCGCGAAGCCTATCCTGGCGACGTGTTCTACCTGCACAGCCGCCTGCTCGAACGCGCGGCACGCGTGAACGCAGCTTACGTCGAGAAGTTCACCGACGGCGCCGTCAAAGGCAAAACCGGTTCGCTGACCGCACTGCCGATCATCGAAACCCAGGCTGGCGACGTATCGGCCTTCGTGCCGACCAACGTGATTTCGATTACCGACGGCCAGATCTTCCTGGACACCTCGCTGTTCAACTCGGGTATCCGTCCTGCGATTAACGCCGGTATTTCGGTATCGCGCGTCGGTGGCGCCGCCCAGACCAAGGTCATCAAAAACCTGTCCGGCGGTATCCGTACCGACTTGGCGCAGTACCGTGAACTGGCTGCGTTCGCGCAGTTCGCTTCCGACCTGGACGACCTGACCCGCAAGCAGCTCGACCGTGGCGCGCGCGTCACCGAACTGCTCAAGCAGGCCCAGTATTCGCCAATGTCGATCTCGATCATGGCCGTGACCCTGTTCGCAGTGAGCAAAGGCTTCTTCGATGATGTCGAAGTGAAGAAAGTACTGGCGTTCGAAGCCGGTCTGCACGGCTACATGAAGACCAAGCAAGCTGCTCTCCTGGCCAAGATCGAAGAAACCAAGCAACTGGACAAGGATGGCGAAGCCGCCATGGCCGCAGCCATTGCTGACTTCAAAAAATCCGGCGCATATTAATTGTCTAGAGGGGCCGGCAGTACGCGGCCCCCGATAGCGCAAAAGGAGTAAGGACTCATGGCAGTAGGCAAAGAGATACGTAACAAGATCAAGAGCGTAGAGAATACGAAGAAGATCACGAAGGCGATGGAAATGGTCGCCGCGTCCAAAATGCGCAAAGCGCAGGACCGGATGCGTGCCGCTCGCCCTTACAGTGACAAGATTCGTAACATCACCTCGCATCTGGCTACGGCGAATCCGGAATACACGCATCCGTTCATGGCGCAAGGCAAGAACGTGAAAGCGAAGGCGGTTGGTTTCATCGTCATCACGACCGACAAGGGTCTGTGCGGCGGCATGAACACCAACATCCTGCGTCTGTTGACGCAAAAGTCCCGCGAGCTGGAAACGGCTGGCAACAAGATTGAAGCGGTTGCCATTGGCAACAAGGGTTTGGGTTTTATGAACCGCGTTGGCGTGAAGGTCGTGTCGCATGCGATCCAGATCGGCGATACGGTCCACCTCGACAAGCTGATCGGGCCGATCAAGGTCATGCTCGACCGCTACGAGGAAGGTGAGCTGGACGCAGTCTATATTTGCTACACCAAGTTCGTCAACACGATGAAGCAAATCCCGATGGTCGAGCAGCTCTTGCCGCTGACCGCCGACAAGCTTGAAAGCGACAAGAGTAGTCACGCATGGGACTACATCTACGAGCCGGAAGCGCAGACCGTGATCGACGAACTGCTGGTGCGGTATGTGGAAGCGCTGGTGTATCAGTCAGTGGCCGAAAACCTCGCGTCCGAGCAATCGGCGCGGATGGTGGCGATGAAAGCGGCAAGCGACAACGCCGGCAGCGTCATCGGCGATCTGAAGCTGATCTATAACAAGACCCGCCAGGCTGCGATTACCAAAGAACTCTCCGAGATCGTCGCCGGTGCGGCAGCGGTCTAAACCCGAATTTAAATACTATTGAAGGAACGAACATGGCTGATGGCAAAATCGTTCAGTGTATCGGCGCTGTGGTGGACGTTGAGTTCCCACGCAATGCAATGCCGAAGGTTTTCGACGCACTGAAAATGGCAGGCTCCGAACTGACCCTGGAAGTACAACAGCAGCTCGGCGACGGCATTGTCCGTACCATTGCACTGGGTACCTCCGACGGTCTGCGTCGCGGCATGCTGATCCAGAACACCGGCAAGCCAATCATGGTACCGGTCGGTAAAGCGACCCTGGGCCGTATTATGGACGTGCTGGGCAACCCGATCGACGAGTGCGGTCCGGTATCGCACGCGCAAACCGCATCGATCCACCGCGTGGCGCCTGCGTACGACGAACTGTCGCCATCGCAAGACCTGCTGGAAACCGGCATCAAGGTGATCGACCTTGTTTGCCCGTTCGCCAAAGGCGGTAAAGTCGGTCTGTTCGGCGGTGCTGGTGTGGGCAAGACCGTGAACATGATGGAACTGATCAACAACATCGCAAAAGCACACTCGGGCGTATCCGTGTTTGCCGGCGTGGGTGAGCGTACTCGCGAGGGTAACGACTTCTACCACGAGATGGCTGACGCCAAAGTGGTCGATCTGGAAAATCCAGAGAACTCCAAAGTGGCAATGGTCTACGGTCAGATGAATGAACCGCCGGGTAACCGTCTGCGCGTGGCGCTGACCGGCCTGACGATCGCTGAATCGTTCCGTGACGAAGGCAAAGACGTTCTGTTCTTCGTGGACAACATCTACCGCTTCACCCTGGCCGGTACCGAAGTATCGGCACTGCTGGGCCGTATGCCATCGGCCGTGGGTTACCAGCCAACCCTGGCCGAAGAGATGGGCCGTCTGCAAGAGCGCATCACCTCGACCAAGACCGGTTCGATCACCTCGATCCAGGCCGTGTACGTCCCTGCGGATGATTACACCGATCCATCGCCGGCAACCACCTTTGCCCACTTGGATTCGACCGTTGCCCTGTCGCGTGACATCGCCTCGCTGGGTATCTACCCTGCGGTCGACCCACTCGACTCGACCTCGCGCCAGCTGGACCCGCTCGTCGTCGGCCAGGAACACTACGACACCGCGCGCGCTGTCCAGGGCACCCTGCAGCGCTACAAGGAATTGCGCGACATTATCGCGATTCTGGGCATGGACGAGTTGGCGCCGGAAGACAAGCTGCTGGTCGCACGCGCTCGTAAGATGCAGAAATTCCTGTCGCAGCCGTTCCACGTTGCTGAAGTGTTTACCGGTGCTCCTGGCAAATACGTTTCGCTGAAAGACACGATCAAAGGCTTCAAGATGATCGCATCGGGCGAACTGGATCACCTGCCTGAGCAAGCGTTCTACATGGTTGGCACGATCGAAGAAGCAATCGAAAAAGCCAAGAAGCTCAACTAAGACAGGCGAAGGCGCCGCGCTGACTCAGCGGGGCGTCGGAACCCGATAGGACACACATGGCAAACACATTTCACGTTGACGTGGTATCGGCCGAAGCCAGTATTTTTTCGGGCGAAGCCGAGTTCGTCGCGTTGCCGGGTGAAGCAGGCGAGCTGGGGATTTATCCCAAGCACACCCCGCTGATCACGCGCATCAAGCCGGGTGCGGTACGGATCAAGGTGGCTGGCCAGGCCGAAGAAGAGTTCGTCTTCGTCGCTGGCGGCATCCTGGAAGTGCAGCCGAACGGCGTGACCGTGCTGGCAGACACCGCGATCCGCGGTGGCGACCTGGACGAAGCAAAAGCACTGGCCGCCAAAAAAGCGGCCGAAGAAGCAATGGTCAACAAGGTATCGAAGATCGATTACGCCAAGGCGCAAGCCGAGATGGCGGCTGCGATTGCCCAATTACAGGCAATCCAGCGCTTCCGCAACAAGCGTTAAGCAGGTGGCGGGTTGGACCCGCTACAGCGAAAAAGGCAGCCTCGGCTGCCTTTTTTACGTGCGCCCAGCATGGGCGCACTCTTGGAGGTGCAAGTCCTCCCGCAAGCTGACCACAGTGAGCGAAGTGAAGCGCAACTGCGGAAGGGCGACCGACTGTGGGGAGGAAGCGTGGAGCG
>NZ_WHJF01000122.1:0-18137 GCF_011682185.1 Massilia genomosp. 1 | reverse complement strand
AAATGAGATTAGCCATGATTCCGCCGCCGTAACCGATCAGATTTCCTCCGATATCACGAAAAAGCGATGAAAAATCGTGCTCTCCTGATGTCGGCCAGTTCGGAAAAATCGTTTTGCAATTGGCTCGTTAGTAAGAAACGCCTGACTTTCTGCATCTAATCGTGGATCGCGAGCCATAAATTAAAATAGGGTTGGTTGTAGAAGTCTTACTAATCGACCCTCTGTTTCACGGAGCGCTTCACTCATTCCAAGAGAGTCAGTGAGATTAAATCCAAGCAGCCGAGGGGACTTTATTCTGTCAGATACACCCAGGTCGCTTCCGAATCTGGCGTCCAATTTCATCAGATGTTGGGCGATCGAAAGTGCCGCCTGTGGTGGAACGGCATTGCCAATTTGTTGCGAAACGGCATTCACAGGTCCGGAAAACTCATAACTATCCGGAAAGCTCTGTAATCTCGCGCACTCTCGAAGCGTTAGTGCTCGGTGCTCGGTTGGATGGATAAATTCGCGCGTCGCCGCACCGGTGATGGTCAGGCAATTGAGGTCGGCATGAAGGCGTTTTATTCCAGACGGTGCTCCGCCCCGATTTTCAGTCGGCGTTCCGTCGCTAACTCGCCGGAATGCACGGCGGCGAAAGGATGGATGCCACAACTCTTCGGGGAGATGTTTCATTGATTGCCCTGGTGCAAGCATGGAAAATCGCTCGACATCCTCGTCATCGGTGGAATGCCAATGGAGCGAGACCGCCGTAGATTCATTTTTCCCTCGCATCAGCGCATCATATTGTGATGCCGGTGTACTGGTCGAGTACCCGACTAACATCGACCTGTCGCGAGCAGCATGCCCAAGGCCTGCTAACGCTTGATTTATAGAAGGGGCAAATGGTTTGGCTGACCGCTTCTTGGATTTTCCCGAGTCAAATGAATAGACTTCTTCGGGGAACTCGAAATCGATGCCGAGTCTGTTGCCAATGATGACAACCCGTTTTCTTGTTTGTGGTACTCCATATGCTGCAAAGTTAACTTTTTGCAGTCGCACAGAATAGCCGAATAGTAAGAAACGCTCCACCAAGGCGGCGACTGCTTCGCCTCGACCTGAGGTTAATAACCCTTCCACATTCTCAAATACAAACCAGCGTGGATTGACAGTCTTTACGATTTCTAAATAATTGAAGATCAAGGCATTGCGCGGATCAACCGCATTTCTCGCACCGGCAGTGCTGAATCCTTGGCAAGGCGGGCCGCCGATGACGGCAAGCGGCTCTTTGCCCGACAGTATTTTGGTGAAAAAATCGGGGTCGGCGGTCCCTAGGTTTAGTTCAAAACACGCTGACCCGAGGTTGTTCCGGTAGGTACTGCAGGCATCGGAATCTATTTCCGCTCCTGCAACGGGCTTCAATCCAGCAAGGCTAAAACCATACGACAGTCCACCAGCCCCAGCAAAAAGGGCAAGGACATCATCTGAAGATTGGCACGTTGATTGTTTCATTTTCGAAATATTGACAGGTTAGCCTGATGCTCAATGTCTGGCGATTGATGTTGCATTGTAGCTAGCTTCTTGATGCTCATCATTGAGCGCTCAATTTCTTGGCAGTTCATCGGTTAAATTTTGCGACCTTGAACGGGCAGAGTGCTATGCGGGTCTAACATTGTATAGACATCGTCTTATTGCCAGTCGCAATTACGTTAGAAATCTCTTGGATGGTGTGTCGAGGAATGAGGGTATGGATATTGGGTCGCGCGCCGAGCCGAGAGTGGACCGGAGCCAAGGGCTGCGAATCCAGCAAAGCAAAACGCCCACTTGCATGAGTGGGCGTTTCGTGAAGCATGTTCTTGGTGGCCCGGGGCGGAATCGAACCACCGACACAAGGATTTTCAATCCTCTGCTCTACCGACTGAGCTACCAGGCCAAGGGTCGCTATCATAGCAGCCCCCGGCCGGTCTGGCTAGTGCGGGTTTGAGTATTGCTGTCACGCCCGCACCGCACCGCCGCTCTTGCCGCCTATTTCGGCATCACGACCGTATCGATCGCGTGGATCACGCCATTATCGGCCGCGATATCGGTTTTGCTCTGTCGCACCGATATTGAACCGGTACGCAGTCAATTTATCGTTATTCCCGGGTCAGGTCGAGTGTATGCGCCGGCCTGATTGCATCATAGCGGTTCAAAAGCGGTTCATGACCGGCCTTGCTATTTCTCGCGACGCGAGCGCCCGGCGACGTCAATGTCGCGGCCGATTATCAAAAAAGGGAGGGGGAAAGTGACGAGCAGGAATGCAAAACGCCACCCGAAGGTGGCGTTTTTCAATTCTTGGTGGCCCGGGGCGGAATCGAACCACCGACACAAGGATTTTCAATCCTCTGCTCTACCGACTGAGCTACCAGGCCAAGAGGCATGATTATAGACACCCGATTCCCACTTTGCAAGGCCGACTGGCAACTTTGTCGATAAATCCTTCCGCTGCCGCAAAAAACTGTCTGCTTCCCAGCCGCTATAATGCTCTGTATGACTAGTCCAAATTCTTCTTCCGCGCGTCATCAGAGCGCGGTGTGCATCGTTGGCAACGGCGCCATCGCCAAGACAACCGCGCTCGGGTTCGCCCAGGCCGGTCACAGCGTCACCGTGCTGGTCCCGCCATCGGCCCCCATCACCCCCGCCGCCACGAGCGGCGAGCAGCCCTGGGATGTGCGCGTCTACGCGCTCAACCACACCGCGCACGGCTTGCTCTCCACGCTCAAGGTGTGGGGCGCGCTCGACATGGACCGGGTGGCCGCGGTCGACGTCATGGCCGTCAACGGCGACGGCGCCAAGCCGGGCGACCTGGCCTTCGATGCCTTTGGCGCCCATGTCGGCGCGCTGGCCTGGATCGTCGAAGACCGCAACCTGAACCAGGCGCTCGACGCCGCGCTGCGCTTCGCCGCCAACGTCACCATCGTCACGGGCCGCGCCGTCAGGCTGGCCAGCGACCTTGACGGCGCCAGCGTGCATCTGGACGACGGTAGCGCCATCGCCAGCGCGCTGGTGGTCGGCGCCGACGGCGGCCAGTCGTGGGTGCGCGGCCAGTGCGACATCGGGGTCGACTACCGCGCTTACCACCAGCGCGCCGTGGTAGCCAACTTCGCCTGCGAAAAACCGCACCACGGTGTGGCGCACCAGTGGTTCACCGGCGAAGAAGGGATCGTGGCGCTGCTGCCGCTGCCGGGAAAACGCGTCTCGCTGGTCTGGTCCGCGCCCGATGCGCTGGCCGACACCATCATGAACGAAAGCATGGGCGAACTGGCCGTGCGCCTGGCGGTGCTGGCCGGCGACAAGCTGGGAGAACTCAAGCCCCTGCAACCGGAGGCGGTCAAGGACCTGCCGCTGGTGCTGATCCGCCCGCACGCCATCGTCGCGCCGCGCGTGGCGCTGGTGGGCGACGCCGCCCACGTGGTCCATCCGCTGGCCGGCCACGGCATGAACCTCGGTTTTGCCGACGTGTCGGCGCTGCTCAAGACCATCGCAGCGCGCGAGCCGCAGCGCGCCATCGGCGACGAGCGCGTGCTGGCACGCTACGCGCGCGCGCGCAAGGAAGACATCCTCTTGATGCAGCTTGCCACGGACGGCCTGGCGCGCCTGTTCGGCACCAACCTGGAGCCGGTGCGCATCGCGCGTAACCTGGGACTGAATTTGCTGGACAAGTTGCCATTGCTGAAGCGTCGACTGATGTCGCACGCCATGGGCAAGTAGGCTGTTAAAGAAATCGGAGAAGCTATGTTAAAGAATACACTCGCGTTGTTCGTGTTGGCCGCATTGTCCGCCACTGTCGCCAACGCCGCCCCGGCTCCCGCCGCCGCCAAAGCGGGCCTGGAAGAGACCATCAGGAAGCGCATCGAGCCTCGCCTGGGCAAGGATATGAAGATCGAGTCGATCAAAAAGACGCCTTACAGCGGCCTGTACGAGGTGCGCGCCAATGGCGACATCATCTACACCGACGAAGCCGGCGAGTACCTTATCTTCGGCCAGGTGGTCGACGTCAAGACCCAGCGCAACCTGACCAAGGAGCGCGTTGACGAGATCAACATGATCAATTTTGCCGACCTGCCGTTCCAGCATGCGCTCAAGCTGGTCAAGGGCGACGGCAAGCGCACCATCGCCATCTTCGAAGACCCGAACTGCGGCTACTGCAAGCGCTTCCGCCAGACCACGCTCAAGGAAATCGACAACGTGACGGTGTACACCTTCATGTACAACATCCTGTCCGAGGATTCCTCGGTCAAGTCCAAGAACATCTGGTGCGCGCCGGACCGCAACAAGGCCTGGGATGAATGGATGATCGAGAACAAGGCAGCGCCGGTTGCCGCCGCCAACTGCGCCAACCCGAACGACAAGGTGTTCGAACTCGGTCGCAAGCTGCGCATCGAGGGCACGCCGGCGATCTTCTTCGCCGACGGCAGCCGCATTCCGGGCGCGATCGATACCAAGGGCCTGGAAGCCAAATTCGCCACCCTGAACAAGACAGCCAAGCCGGCTGCCAAACCTGCCGCGCCAGCCGCCGCAGCCGCGCCAGCGCCGGTCGCGGCAAGAAAATAGCACATATAAAAACAGCAGTTCAAAGCGCAGTAACAAGACAAGGGAGCAGTACATGGTTACTTTGAATATCAACGGCCGCGATATGCAGGTCGACGCCGATCCGGCCACGCCCATCCTGTGGGCGTTGCGCGATAACCTGAACATGACGGGCACCAAATTCGGCTGCGGCGCGGCCCTGTGCGGCGCCTGCACGGTACACCTGAACGGCGACGCGATCCGTTCGTGCATTACGCCGATTTCGGCCGCCGCCGGCCAGAAGATCACCACCATCGAAGCGATGGAGGGCGATGCGGTCGGCAAGGCCGTGCAGGATGCGTGGGTCCGCCACGACGTGCCGCAATGCGGCTACTGCCAGAGCGGCCAGGTGATGAGCGCCACGGCCCTGCTGCGCACCAACAAGAAGCCGACCGATGCCGACATCGACGGCGCCATGAGCGGCAATATCTGCCGCTGCGGTACCTATCAACGAATCCGCGCGGCCATCAAGGATGCGGCGACCACGTTAGCCTGAGGAGAGCCGCATGCGTACCGAATGGATCAACCAGGCGGAGTTGACACGCCCGCCTGAAGGCGGCATGTCGCGCCGCAGTTTCATGAAAGCCGGCGCGGTCGCCACCAGTGGCCTGGTGCTGGGCTTCTTCATGCCCGGCGCGAACAAGTTCGCGCGCGCGGCAGATGCCGCCGCCAAGCCGGTGTACGCGCCCAACGCGTTCCTGCGCATCGCGCCGGATAACAGCGTCACCGTCATGGTCAACCGGCTCGAATTCGGCCAGGGCGTACACACCGCGCTGCCGATGCTGATCGCCGAAGAACTCGACGCCGACTGGTCGCAGATGCGCGGCGAACTGGCTCCCGCCGGCGACGTCTTCAAGGACCCCGCGTTCGGCATGCAGATCACGGGCGGCTCGGGCACCATCGCCCACTCGTTCATGCAGTACCGCGAAATCGGCGCCAAGGCGCGCGCCATGCTGATCGCCGCCGCCGCCGCGCAATGGAAGACCAGTCCGGCGCAGCTGAGCACCGCCAGCGGCTTCGTGCTGCACCCGGACGGGCGCAAAGCCAGCTACGGCTCGCTGGCCGACGCCGCCATGAAGCAGCCGATGCCCGCAACGGTGGTGCTCAAGGACGCCAAGGATTTCCGCTTTATCGGCAAACCGGTCAAGCGCCTCGACGCGCTGGCCAAGTCGAGCGGCAAGCAGCAGTTCGGCATCGATTTCACCCTGCCCGACGCCAAGGTGGCCGTGGTGGCGCACCCGCCCGTGTTCGGCGCCAAGGTCGCCAAGCTCGATGCGACCAAGGCGCGCGCCATCAAGGGCGTGATCGAGGTGTTCGACATCGCGCTTGACCGCGGCGGGCGTGGCGTGGCGGTGATCGCCGACGGCTACTGGCCGGCCAAGCAAGGCCGCGAGGCGCTGGTGATCGAGTGGGATACCAGCGCGGTCGAGAAGGTCACTACAAGCAAGCAGATGGCCGAGTTCAAGGCGCTGGCCAAAAAACCGGGCACCATCGCCAAACAGGCCGATGTGAGTAAACTCGCCGGCGCGCCGAAGAAAATCTCGGCCGTCTACGAATTCCCGTACCTGGCGCACGCGCCGATGGAGCCGCTCAACTGCGTGGTCGATCTCAAGGCCGACAGCTGCACCGTGTGGGCCGGCACCCAGATGCAAACGGTCGACCATGCGGCAATCGCCGCTACGGCAGGCCTGAAAGCCGAGCAGGTCACGCTCAACACCATGATGGCGGGCGGCGGTTTTGGCCGGCGCGCGGTGCCGTCGTCGGACTACCTGGTCGAAGCGGTCAACGTCGCCAAGGGCTACAAGGCGGCCGGCAAAACCGGTCCGGTCAAGGTGATCTGGAGCCGCGAAGACGACATCAAGGGCGGCTACTACCGTCCCTCGCACGTACACCGCGCCGATATCGGCCTGGACGCCAAGGGCAACATCCTCGCGTGGGACCACACCATCGTCGGCCAGTCGATCATCAGCGGCACGCCGTTCGAGCCCTTCATGATCAAGGATGGCGTGGACCACACCATGGTCGAAGGCATGGGCGCACCATACGACGTACCGCTGAAGCTCTCCGTGCATAACGCCAAGGCCAACGTGCCGGTGCTGTGGTGGCGCTCCGTGGGTTCGACCCACACCGCCTTTGTGATGGAAACCCTGGTCGACGAAGCCGCGCACGCGGCCAAGATGGACCCGGTGGCCTACCGCAAGAAGCTGATCGGCGAAAAGCATGTGCGCCACCTGGCTGCGCTCGACCTGGCGGTCGAAAAATCCGGCTACGGCAAGCGCAAGCTGGCCAAGGGCCGCGCCTGGGGCGTGGCGCTGCACGAGTCGTTCGGCTCCGTGGTCGCGTACGTGGTCGAAGCATCGGTGCTCAAGGGTGTACCCAAGCTGCATAAAGTCACCGCCGGCATTCACTGCAACCAGGTCGTCAATTCATTGACGATCGAAGCGCAGGTGCAGGGCGCGGTGCTGATGGCGCTCGGTACCACCTTGCCCGGTGCGGCCATCACGCTCAAGGATGGTGTGGTCGAACAGCAGAACTTCGGCGACTACACCGTGGCGCGCATGAGCGACATGCCGCAGGTCGATGTGTACACCGTGGCGTCGAGCGATGCGCCGACGGGCATGGGCGAACCTGGTTTGCCGCCGCTGGCGCCGGCGTTCGCCAATGCGCTGTTCACGCTGACGGGCAAGCGGCTGCGCAAGCTGCCGTTCGACCTGAAGGCCGCCTGAACCCGCGCACGGCCATGATCCCTGTCGGCATCCTGCTGGCGGCCGGCAGGGGGCGTCGTTTCGATCCGACTGGCGCAGCGAGCAAGCTGCTCCAGCCTTTGCCTGGCGGCGAGCTGCTTGTCGCCGCCAGCGCCCGCGTTTTACTCTCTTCGGTGGATAAAGTGATCGCCGTCGTACGGCCTGACGACGGCGGCGTGGGCGACTGCCTGCGCACGCTCGGCTGCATCGTCACCGTCTGCCCGGACGCCGACAGCGGCATGGCCGCGTCGCTGGTGCATGCAATCGGCCATTCGCCGCCGGATGCGCCATCGTGGCTGATCGCGCTGGGCGACATGCCGTATGTACGCGCCGGTACCATGCTGGCGCTGCGCGCCGCGCTGGAGCAGGGCGCGCCGATTGCGGTTCCGGTGCATGCCGGCCAGCGCGGCAACCCGGTCGGCTTTGGCCGCGTGCATCGCGAGGCGCTGCTGGCGCTGCGCGGCGACCAGGGCGCGCGCGCCATCCTCAAGGTACACCCGGTGAGTGTTGTTTCGGTCGACGATCCGGGCGTTGTTTCGGACATCGATACAGTCGCGGACCTGTTAAAAACCATTACACTCGCGTAAGGTGGACAGCTTGTGCTGGTCCATCTCCACGAACTACCCATTGAACATGAAAAAACCGACACCCAAGAAGCCGGCGGCTATCCAGTACGCCATTGTTCCTAAAGACCTGGGCGGACACCTGTTCGACGTCACCGTCACCGTGGCCGCACCATCGCCCGAAGGCCAGGTGTTTGCCCTGCCCGCGTGGATCCCGGGCAGCTACATGATCCGCGAATTTTCGCGCAATATCGTCCAGATCCGCGCCGAATCGAACGGCAAGCCGGTCGCGCTGACAAAGCTCGACAAGCATTCCTGGCAAGCCGCCCCGGTGGCTGGCGCCTTGAGCGTACAGTATGAAGTCTACGCCTGGGACCTGTCGGTGCGCGCCGCGCACCTGGACCAGACCCACGGCTTCTTCAACGGTACCAGCGTCTATTTGCGCGTGCTGGGGCAGGAGCAAACGCCGCACGAAGTCGACATCCAGTGCCCGCTCGACGCCGCCGCCAAAACCTGGCGCGTGGCCACCTCGCTGCCGGAACTGGGCGCGAAGCGCTACGGCTTCGGCACCTACGTCGCTTGCGACTACGATGAACTGATCGACCACCCGGTCGAAATGGGCGACTTCGCTCTGGCCACATTCAAGGCGCACGGCATCGTACACGACATCGTTGTCTCGGGCCGCGTGCCCAACCTCGACATGGCGCGCCTGCAAGCCGACCTGAAAGCCATCTGCGAAACCCAGATCGCCTTTTTCGAGCCGCGCTCCCGGCGCGCACCGATGGAGCGCTATGTCTTCCTCACCTTGGCCGTGGGCGACGGTTACGGAGGGCTGGAACACCGCGCATCGACCGCGCTGATTTGCGCGCGCGCCGACCTGCCCAGCACCACCGCGCCCAAGGTGGCCGACATCGGCGAGGGTTACCTCAAATTCCTCGGCCTGTGCAGCCATGAGTATTTTCATACCTGGAACGTCAAGCGCATCAAGCCGGCCGCGTTTGCGCCGTACGACCTGCAGAACGAAACCTACACTGCGCTGCTTTGGCTGTTCGAAGGCTTCACCAGCTACTACGATGACCTGATGCTGGTGCGCAGCGGCATCATCGGCGAAGCGGCCTACCTCAAGCTGCTCGGCAAAGCCGTCAGCGGCGTGCTGCGCGGGAGCGGGCGCACCAAGCAAAGCGTGGCCGATTCGAGCTTCGACGCCTGGGGCAAATACTACCGCCAGGACGAGAACGCGCCGAACGCCATCGTCAGCTACTACGGCAAGGGTTCGCTGATCGCGCTCGCGTTCGACCTGACCATCCGCACCAAAACCGAGGGCAAGAAGTCGCTGGACGATGTGATGCTGGCGCTGTGGCAGCGTTACGGGCGCGACTTTTTTCAAGGCGTGGGCCGTGGCGTGACCGACGCCGAAGTCGAGGCGCTGTTCGACGAGATCAGCGGCCTGAAACTCAAGCCGCTGTTCGACAAATATGTGCGCGGCACGGCCGACCTGCCGCTGGCCAGGCTGTATGCGCCGTTCGGCGTCAAGCTGGAAGACGTACGCAAGAACGCCAAGCCGGCCTTCGACGTCGGTATCGGGCGCGATGGCGGCGACTGCAAATTGACGCAGGTGCATGAAGGCGGCGCCGCCCATCGCGCGGGCCTGTCGGCGGGCGACATTCTGGTGGCGGTGGAAGGCTTGCGGGTGTCGGGCAACCCGGCCAACCTCGATGCGCTGCTGTCGCGCTACAAGGTGGGCGACACGGTCGGCGTACACGCCTTCCGGCGCGACGAGCTGATGACGTTCTCCGTGCAGTTGCAGGGCGACCGTGTGCCGGACGTCAAACTGACGCTGGTCGACGAGCGCAAGAAAGTAGCGGGTCCGGCGCGTCCGAGCGCGCCGCGTTGAGAAGGCCCCCCGCCGCTCGCGCGGCGGGAAATGCGCGAAGGTCTGGTCAGCTGAACAGGCGCTGCAACTCCACACCCGGTTCCGGCGCGCGCATGAACGCTTCGCCGACCAGGAAGGCATGCACATTGGCGTCGCGCATGCGCTTGACGTCGCCTGGCCCCATGATGCCCGATTCGGTGACCACCAGTTTCTCGGACGGGATGCGCGGCAGCAGGTCGATGGTCGTTTGCAGCGATGTCTCGAAGGTGCGCAGGTTGCGGTTGTTGATGCCGACCAGTTTCGTATCGAGCTTGAGCGCGGCCGTCAGTTCGTCGCCGTCGTGTACTTCCACCAGCACGTCCATGCCCAGTTCGTGCGCGCAGGCTTCCAGTTCGGCCATCAGGCCGTGGTCCAGGGCCGACACGATCAGCAAAATGGCATCGGCGCCCATCGCGCGCGCTTCGTAGACCTGGTACATATCGATCATGAAGTCCTTGCGGATCACCGGGATCTCGCAGGCGGCGCGCGCCTGTTTCAGGTACTCGACCTGGCCCTGGAAGAACTGCACGTCGGTCAGCACCGACAGGCACGCCGCGCCGTGGCGCGCGTAGCTTTCGGCGATGTTCGCGGGACGGAAGTCGGCGCGCAGCACGCCTTTCGAGGGTGAGGCTTTTTTGACTTCGGCGATCACGCCCGCGTGGCCGGCCGCAATGTGCTTGCGCAGGCTCGCTTCGAAGCCGCGCAGGCCGCTGCGCAAGGTGCCATCGGTTTCGACTTCGCGGCGCAGGCTGGCCAGGTCGCGGTGTCTTTTTGCGGCGGCGACTTCGTCAGCCTTGACCGCCAGGATTTTGTTGAGGATATCGGACATGGAGAGGCCTTAATTTGGTTTGGAGAGCGCGAGCTTGATGCCGAGCCAGATGAACAGGCCGCCGGTGAGGCGGGCAAGCCACAGCGATACATGTGGATTGACCTTGATGCGGGCGCTGGCCTGCGCCGTGAACAGCGCCAGCGAGGTACACCACAGCATGCCGTTCAGGTTGAAGATGCAGCCGAGGATGACAAACGCCAGGGCCTTGCTCGATGCGTCAGGGGAGATAAATTGCGGCACGAAGGCGAGGAAAAATACCGCCACCTTGGGGTTCAGCACATTCGTCAGGAAGCCCTGGGCGAAGATTTTAGCGTATGGCAGCGGCGGTACGACGATTGGCGCAGCCGGGTCGCGCCGTTTGCTGCGCAGCAGGCCGACCGCCATGTAGATGATGTACGCCGCGCCGATGTACTTGACGACCATGAAGGCGGTCGCCGACGTGGCCAGGATGGCGGACAGGCCGAGCGCCGCCGCCAGCACGTGGATCATGGTGCCGGCGCCGATGCCGAGGGTGGCGGCCACGCCGGCGCGCCAGCCCTGGGTGGCGCTGCGCGTCATGATCAGGAGCGAGTCCGGGCCGGGCATGATGTTGAGCAGCAGGCCGGAGAGGATGAACAGGGGGAGGTCGTGGATGCCGAACATGGCGCAAAATCCTAGCCGTCATTCCCGCGCAGGCGGGAATCCAAGGCGTAGTCGCTTAACGTAGGCGTCTTAGATTCCCGCCTGCGCGGGAATGACGGTTTTGAGTTTTGAGGCACAGGCATCTTCCAGTCGATACTACGACGTTCAGGCACCTAACTGCTGGGTCACCTGGACAAACTGGTCAACCTTTGCCCGCGCCGCGCCCGATTCGATCGCCTCGCGCGCTTTTTTCAGGCCATCTTCAATCGAACTGGCCACGCCCGCCGCATACAAGGCCGTACCCGCATTGAGCGCCACGATATCGTACGCCGCACCCGGCTCGCCATTGAGCGCTTCCATCATCTTGATCTTCGACTCTTCCGCGTTCGCCACCTTCAGGTTGCGGCTGGCGATCATCGGCAGGCCGAAGTCTTCGGGATGAATCTCGTATTCGCGGATTTCGCCGTTGACCAGTTCACCGACCATGGTGGCCGCGCCGAGCGAGACTTCATCCATATTGTCGCGCCCATACACCACCACCGCATGCTGTGCGCCGAGGCGCTGCAGCACGCGCACCTGGATGCCCACCAGATCCTGGTGGAACACGCCCATCAGGATATTCGGCGCGCCGGCCGGATTGGTCAGCGGCCCGAGGATATTGAAAATGGTGCGCACGCCCAGTTCGCGCCGCACCGGCGCCGCGTGCTTCATGGCGGCATGGTGGTTCGGTGCGAACATGAAGCCGATGCCGGTCTGCGCGATCGACTGCGCGATCTGCTCGGGCGAGAGGTTGATGTTCGCGCCCAGCGACTCGATCACGTCGGCGCTGCCGGACGACGACGACACGCTGCGCCCCCCGTGCTTGGCCACGCGCGCGCCGGCGGCGGCGGCCACGAACATCGCCGTGGTCGAAATATTGAAGGTGTGGGCGCCGTCGCCACCGGTGCCGACGATGTCGAGCAGGTGGGTGGTGTCGGCCATCGGCACTTTTGTCGAGAACTCGCGCATCACTTGCGCGGCGGCGGCGATTTCGCCGATGGTTTCCTTTTTCACGCGCAGGCCGAGCGTGAGCGCGGCGATCATGGTCGGCGACATTTCGCCCGACATGATCTGGCGGAACAGGTGCAGCATCTCGTCGTGGAAAATTTCGCGGTGTTCGATGCAGCGCAGCAGTGCTTCTTGTGGGGTGATCGGCATGACAGCTCCTTGATACGGGCAGGTGTTAGCGTTCGAGAAAATTCTTCAACAGGGCATGGCCATGCTCGGACAGGATCGATTCGGGGTGGAACTGCACACCCTCGATATCGAATTCCCTGTGCCGCACGCCCATGATCTCGCCGTCGTCGGTCCATGCCGTCACCTCCAGGCAGGCCGGGAGCGACGCGCGCTCGATCGCCAGCGAGTGGTAGCGGATGACCGTAAACGGACTCGGAAGATTCTTGAACACGCCCACGCCGGTGTGCGCGATCACTGAAGTTTTGCCATGCATGACCTGCTTGGCGCGAATGACCTTGCCGCCGAAGGCGGCGCCGATGGCCTGGTGGCCGAGACACACGCCGAGGATCGGCAGCTTGCCCTTGAACTGCTCCAGGATGGAGATCGAGATCCCGGCTTCGGCCGGAGTCTTGGGACCGGGCGAGATGCAGATGCGGTCCGGCCGCATCGCGCTGATCTCGTCGATCGTGATTTCGTCGTTGCGCACTGTGCGCACGTCTTCGCCCAACTCACCGAAATACTGCACCAGGTTGTAGGTGAACGAGTCGTAGTTATCGATCATCAGCAGCATCTCAGATCTCCCCATCCAGGCCGTCTTGCACTTGCTCGGCTGCGCGCAGGACCGCGCGCGCCTTGTTTTCGGTTTCCTGCCATTCCATTTCTGGAATCGAATCGGCGACGATGCCGGCGGCGGCCTGCACGTACAGCATGCCGTCCTTGATCACGCCGGTGCGGATCGCGATCGCCACATCCATCTCGCCGCCAAACGACAGGTAACCGCAGGCGCCGCCGTAGATGCCGCGTTTGGTCGGTTCGAGTTCGTCGATCACTTCCATGGCGCGCACTTTCGGCGCGCCGGTCAGGGTGCCGGCCGGGAAGGTCGCGCGCAGCACGTCCAGGTTGGACATGCCGTCCTTGAGCGTGCCTTCGACATTCGAGACGATGTGCTGCACATGCGAGTATTTTTCGACGACCATGCGCTCGGTGACCTTGACGCTGCCGATCTCGGAGATGCGCCCCAGGTCATTGCGCGCCAGGTCGATCAGCATGACATGTTCGGCGATCTCTTTCGGGTCGGCCAGCAGCTCTTTCGACAGTTCGGCGTCGCGTTCGGGCGTGGCGCCACGTGGGCGGGTGCCGGCGATCGGGCGCAGGGTGACTTTTTTGGTGCCGTCGGACGCAGTCTCGTTGCGCACCAAAATCTCGGGCGAGGCGCCGACGATCTGCATGTCGCCGAAGTTATAGAAGTACATGTACGGCGACGGGTTCAAGGAACGCAGGGCGCGGTACAGGGTCAGTGGATTGTCCACGTAAGGCTTGCGGATGCGCTGGCCGATCTGCACCTGCATCAGGTCTCCCGCCATCACGTATTCGTGGGCGCGCGCGACCGCCTTGAGGTAATCCTCTTTGCTGAAATCGCGCACCGCTTCGGTACGCACCGAGCTCGATGTGACCGGTGCGTCGACGCCACGGCGCAGCATCATGCGCAGGTCTTTCAGGCGCTGGCGCGCCTTGGAATACGCTTCCGGCTGCGCGGTGTCGGCGTACACGATCAGATACAGCTTGCCGGACAGGTTGTCGATGACCGCCAGTTCCTCGGTCACCATCAGCTCGATGTCGGGCAGGCCCAGGTCGTCCTTCGGCTGGGTATCGGCCAGCTTGCGCTCGATGTGGCGCACGGTGTCGTAGCCGAAGTAGCCGGCCAGGCCGCCGCAAAAGCGCGGCAAGCCCGGACGCAGCGCCACTTTGAAACGCGCCTGGTACTGTTCGATGAAGTCGAGAGGATTGCCGTCGTGGGTTTCGATCACGCTGCCGTTTTTGACGATCTCGGTGCGCGCGCCGAAGGTGCGCAGCACCGTCGTGGCGGGCAAGCCGATGAAGGAATAGCGGCCAAAACGCTCGCCGCCGACCACCGATTCGAGCAGGAAGGTGTTCTTTCCGGCGTTTTGGGTCTGGGCCAGCTTGAGGTAGAGCGTGAGGGGCGTTTCGAGATCGGCGAAGGCTTCCGAGATCAATGGAATGCGGTTGAAGCCTTCGTTGGCCAGCGATTTGAATTCGAGTTCGGTCATGCTTTTCTCCATGCCGCCATGGCGTGTGCGCGGGCGGTGGGTTTCAAAAAACCTGCCGGCGCAAAAAGGCGGCCGACAGCAATCAATACGGGGTCACTTAGCCCAGGATTGCCAGCGTCGCCAAAGCCAGGCCTCAATCGAGCCGGTTTGGGTGACATTGTGTTTTTTGATGAAAAACATATGTGGTGGAGGTTTAGTGTGCGTTGTTGTTGTGCGAACGAATCCGCATTGCAGCATCTACAAGTGAGATAACTATACCATCGGAATCGGTTTCGTGTATAGCCCGCCCGTGGTTGTAACCATACGGTACCGTCAGCACAAAGCAGCCGGCCGCGCGCGCCGCTTCGGCGTCGTTGGATGAGTCGCCGATGGCCACCACCTGCGACGGCGCCAGGTCGAAGTCGGCGCAGACCTGCAGCAGCGGCATCGGGTCGGGTTTTTTGCGCGGCAGCGAATCGCCGCCGTAGACCACCTCGAAATACGGCGCCAAGCCCTTTTGCGCGAGCAGCGGGGTGGCAAAGGCGATCGGCTTGTTGGTCACGCAGGCCAGGCGCAGGCCGTCGGCTTTCATCGCTTCGAGGCCCTCGATCACGCCGTCATACAGCGCGCTATGGTCGCCGTTGATGGCCAGGTAGTGGCTCTGGTAGAAGGCCATGGCGTCCTCGAAGCGCTGTTCCACGCCGGCGGCGTCGTTGTCCAGCGCGAGCACGGCGCGGATCAGGTTTTCGGAGCCTTTGCCGATCATCAGCGCGATTTGCTGCTGCGTGATCGGCGCGTAGCCGAATTGTCCGCGCATGGCATTGATGGCGACGTGGAAGTCGGGCAGGGTGTCGAGCATGGTGCCATCGAGGTCGATGATGACGCCGTGTATGGGGCTGTGCCCGGACTTGCGAGAGTTGGTCAACATGGGATAGGGTCGGTTAGGGGCGTCGAGCGGATGGCGCAGCGCAGACGCACGGGCGCATTCGTCGATCCGCGATCGGGCACTCTGTGGATGCGGGGCAGCTGGCCGCGTCGCCATGCGGCATGGCTGCCATCACAAGGCGACGGGACGTTTATTGAGCCGCCGGGGTTTCGGGTGCAACTGCTTGACCGGATTGGTCGGGGGCCTTGTTGGTCCGGACGATTGTCGCGAGCGTCGATCCGCCAGCCTGTTCGCAATTGGGGGCGGCACCGGTCCACTTGACCGACTGGCCGCGCACCACGGGACGTACCAGACGCCATGGGAAGAAGCCAAAGCGCTGCGAGCCGGCATAGTTAATAATGGCGTCGCCACCTTCCGCTCTGGCGCGTTGGGACAATTCCCCAAGGAGCTCCGCAACGCCGCCATACGTCCCCTTAGCCACTTTGACTTTCCTTAGCACCGTGTAGGTGAACTCGGCTGGCGGGACGCCAGCGAAAAAGCAGAAATTGTTCGGATCGGACTTTGGCGCCGCCTCTTCCGCCGCAGAGGCGGTATTGAGGAAGGCAAGCGAAAGGAGGCAGCAAAGCGAAATTTTATTCATGTTGAGGTGTGGCTTTCGTTAAATTTTAGTGCAAATTGGTAATATTTCAGTGCAGGGAGCGAGTATGAGCTGAAATTGGCAATTCATCAATACGGCGTGTTATCGTTCTGCGCCACCTTGCGCATCTGGTTGACGTGGAATGGGCGCAATGAGCTTGGGAGGATGTTCGCGGATCTGGCATCGTCGCGCCTCCTGTGACCGGTTTGATACAAGCGGCGGGAACCTCGCGCCACGCAGTGGTGCCAGACCTCGACAAGAGTAGCGATGGGCGCAGATATTCATTTCTTATCTCTGCGTCCCATTTTCACGATGCAGCTGGTTGACGCTGTCCGGGTTCAGGCTCGTGATGGCAGGCGCAGGCCACGTGGAACGGGGTTTGTCGCTGGAGTGCCGCCCGACCATCGGCATGATCGCCAACATCGAAGAGCGTGGGTACTTTTGCCGCATGATTTTCTGGTTCGACCTGTGAGCGCGGTGGTGTTCATGCGGTCATGTATGCAGGGAACGTATCAACCATGCGAACGGCTTTGCGCATCGCCCGCCGGATCATCTTCTGCTCCCGTTTCTCTGGTCTTCCAGGCCCTCGATCACGCCGTCATACAGCGCGCTATGGTCGCCGTTAATCGCCAGATAGTGGCTCTGGTAGGAGGCCATGGCGTCGGCGAAGCGCTGTTCCACGCCGGCGGCGTCGTGGTCCAGCGCGAGCACGCCGCGGATCAGGTTTTCGGAGCCTTTGCCGATCATCAGCGCGATTTGCTGCCGCGTGATCGGGGCATAGCCGAATTGCCTGCGCATGGCGTTGATGGCCATGTGGAAGTCGGGCAGGGTGCCATCGAGGTCGATGATGACGGCGCGGATCGGGGCGTGCTGGGACTTGGTAGAGTTGGTAAACATAGAGTAAAGTCGGTAGAGATGGCGAGATGATACGGTTTCTTGTTCAGGGGCCTCGAAGAACCTGGTGCATGGCGTCTGCCTTTGCATCCGCGCCGCCGGTGATGCTTGCCAGCGTATTTGCCACAACCCTTTCAGAAAACACCATTGATACCTCCAATTGCGGCGAGCCGCGTCCGGTTCATGTCGCGTCGTGTCGTCGCCGTGCTTCGCATCGGCCTGTTGATGATATTTCTCGCGCTCGTCGTGTGGGGCTGGTCCCTGCCCAGGGAGGTGCAGTTCGGTTCGGGAGTGACTGCCCGTCGCGCCGTGACGGTTGACGAGGCGCGCACGACAGGAGCCATCCAGGGCAAGGTCGTCGATCTGGAAACTGGCTTGCCGCTTCAGGGTGTGCTGGTCTCTGTCGACCACGACAGCCCCACGTCGGACTGCGTTTCTGACCGGACGGGAGCGTCGGGCGAGTTTGGACTGGCGCTGCTGGTGCCGGGTGTTGTGACGGTCGACATCGGTCGGACCGATCTGCTGGCGCAACGGCGAGATGTTGCCGTCGAGGCCGGCAAGACCACGCGGCTGAACGTCAAGCTAGCCAAAGCGCCACCGCCGTGCTGCCAACTGGCAGGCAAGTGGAGGGTAGAGTTGACGATTGATCCGGGCACGCCCTCGAATGTATCCGCAAGCAATATCAGCGGGACGGTTCGGTTCAGGTCGGGCTTGTGGGCGCGTGTGACGGCGCCATCCGATCCGGATAGGGCCCTGTACCAGGAGTACGGCAGCTTTCATATCGATTGGCGGCCCTTCCTGGGTTATTGGGCAACAGAGGTGGCCAAAGATGTATACGCTCCGGACAATGGCTGGATGGCGGCATATATGTTCAATGACGCGGCTGGCACCGTCCTGAGCGAGGACCGCGTTGAGATGATCTTCCAGGGAGGACTTTCCCATCACCGGATCTCGCTGAGCGGCAATATCGACAAGGACGGTATCCTGCGCGGCCGCTGGTGCAATATGGGTTTTACCTGTTCCAGCACAGGCGATTTCGTGATGACGAGAATGTAAGCATCCCCGCACGCTAACAGATTGATCGGTTGCGCGGCAAACCTCGCCCTTCAGGGCGGGGCGGGGTCAAGAGCGCGGACGGCGCAGCCGTCCGGTTTGGTGCGTCTAGTGCGGCGTCTGCTGCTGTTCGATGTACTGCCGGATAACG
>NZ_WHJF01000121.1:0-18209 GCF_011682185.1 Massilia genomosp. 1 | reverse complement strand
ATCCCGAAAAAAGTGTCACGGAAGCCGTCACCAAAAAGGAGAAAAATCAAGCACTCAAAAAAGCAGCGTAAAAATCGTATTTAGGCGACAACTAGCTTGCAAATTTCCGGCCGCGCCCCTGTTCGTCGCCCCAGCCGCAACGGGCTATCTGGTTCATGTGTGGGAAGTACCATGCCTGCGCAATTACCCTGAAGCGCCCGCTATCGCCTTCAACCGGGCAGGCGACGTGCTGGGACAAAATCTTCGCTTCATGGTTTTGGCCGAATGGCTCAACGCGCGCTTCCCCTGCAACACGCTCGAACCCCAGGTGTGGCGCGCTGGTGCGGTCGACGGGCGGACCGACAAACGCGTCCTTGTGCTGGACATCTGCGCCAGGCATGAGGAAGTCCTTGCCTATATCGCTCATTGCGCCGGGAGGCTCGGCCTCTCGGCATTCGACATGCAATCCGAAACAGCATTCGGTGGCACAGGGGGCCGGTTGCGCCCCTACGTGCCTCCCGCAGTGCCTGCCGCACCAACCGTCCCGATGCGCGAACCACTGCCCGACATGCGCGAAGCCATCCACGAAGGCATGATGCGGGTATTGGGCGACGTCGGCTTTGTGTACGACAGGACGGACGAGGGCCAACTGATCCTGCGCTTTCCCGGCGGCTATCACAGAATTGGCGTGCCACTCTACAAACACTATCCTCTCAGTTACAGCTTCCATTTTTTCCTTACAACCCGGCTGAACGAAGTCGCGGCAATCACCTTGCCTTTTCAGGGGATACACCCTGACCATGTCGAACAGGACCACTGTTCGATGTTTGACTACGGCTACCTGTACGGGGAAGCGGGCAAGCGGTACGAAGTGGTCAGCCGCGAAGGACTGGCGCTGGCCATCATGGAGATGAACACCGTGATCGTCAACAAGTTGCTGCCCCTGTTGGAGCGCATCAGCGACGTGCGCGGCATGGATGCCTTGTTCAATGGGCCGCCCACCAACCCACCTTTTCAACTCAGGGATGATGGTTTCAACGCGCTGACGCTGGCGCGCCTGGCGGACAACCCCGACTATCCTGTACTGTGCGCGCGCTACCTGAACGCGGTGTATCCCGGAAATCGACAACGGCGGCGCGACTTGCCGCGCCTGATCGCCTATCTTGACCACTACGATGCCGGCAACCCGGCCCCGCCACCGCCGTTCCCGTTCGATGAAGCGACACGTTTCATCGCCGATTACGACGGATCGCAGGTCGACGAAATTGCCGTCAAGTCGGTCGGCGCGGCGGGTCAGGAATGCTTTGACATGCATGCGGGTTTCCGTGCCGAGTTGATGAAAGGCGCGGCGCCGCCGATGCGCAATCTTCCGCTGATCTTGCTGCGTGATCTGTTGCGCGCGGAAGCAATGGCGTGTACGGCCATGGACGATTTTCGGTTGCGGCGCATCGGAGAACTATTCTATTCCTTGTTGAGCCGAAGCGGCGTGGCCGAACTGGCGCACTGCGCGCAGTGCGTGCCGGTGGCCTGGCTAAGCGATGAAAAAATGACCGGGCTGCCGTTCGCCGCCGACATGGCGCAGTCGCTGCGCCATGCATGCGAAGAACGCACCGGCCATCCCATGTCTGGGGAGCAGGCCGGGCGCTACGCGGCCCTGGCAAGGTATTTCGCGGCCTTTGCAGCGCGCGGCCATGCCTGAGCACCTCAAGAGATACCTGTTGAGCTGAAACATCCGTACCCGATGGATGACCAATGAGCAGACCGGCTACCCGTGCCAACGTTCGCAGGCCTTGCAAGGCTGGCGCGTCACGTAAAACGCGAAGTTTGAGAACCGCCATCGACACAGGCGTGGTTCACAAATTCGCTCAAGCCTTGACGATCGGGCTTAGTCGAACGACGAGCGCCACCACGCCAGGTGCCCACGCAAGGTCAGGTATCCGGCCAGGAGCAGGGCGGCACTGACATACGCGCTGACCAGCTGCTCACGCCACAGTTGGGTAACGGTGTTGATATACGCGTGTTGCGGCTGCGTCCCGGAATAGACAACGTCGACCCGCTTGCCGATATATTGGCTGTCATAGCGGCGGCCCTCCGGCTTGAACAGCACGGTCTTGCCGTCGATGGTGCGAAATTCGACGGCCGGGAGTGTCTCGCCCTGCACTGCGCGCAGCGTGCCCTGCGTCTCCAGGGCGTACACGTAAAACAGTATCCTGTGCGCGCCCAGCCAGAGCGACACCAGCAGCGCCAGCACGCCAAGCACGCTCAACACCTTGCCCATGCGCCGGTTACCGGCGGGCGTTAAATCTTTGGTAAACGCCATGCGACTTCATTACCCGAGGAAGTGATGTGGAATGGACGAGGCCGACCCGCACAGGGACCGGCCGCGCCCCGGCCCGGCCAGCTTACTTGATGGTGTACTTGAACTGCCCCTTCTTGTCGGCGCTGACCTTGATCCTGGCGATCGCCGCGCCTTCGGCCATCTTGGCCAGCACGGTTTCGGCGATCTCGGGCAGCAAGGTGCCGTTGAGGATATTGTCGACGTTGCGCGCGCCCGAATCGACTTCGGTGCAACGCGCCAGCACCGCTTCGACCAGCGCTTCGTCGTACGTGAAGTCGGCCTTGTGGTTGGTCGCGATGCGCTGGGCGATCTTGCGCATCTTCAGTTCGATGATCTTGACCAGCGCGTCGTCGCCGAGCGGGTAGTACGGGATCACTTTCAGGCGCCCCAGGAAGGCCGGCTTGAACTGCTTCATCAGGTGCGGACGAATCATGTCTTCGAGCTGCTCGGGGGTCGGCATTTCTTCCGGCGTTTTGTTCAGGCACGCCTGCATCATCGCGCTCGAGGCCACGTTCGACGTCAAGATGATGATGGTGTTCTTGAAGTCGATCTCGCGCCCTTCGGCGTCGTCCATCACGCCCTTGTCGAACACCTGGAAGAACAGCTCCATCACGTCCGGGTGGGCTTTTTCGACTTCGTCGAGCAGGACCACGCTGTACGGATTGCGGCGCACGGCTTCGGTCAGCACGCCACCCTCGCCGTAACCGACGTAGCCCGGCGGCGAGCCTTTCAGGCCGGAGACGCTGTGCGCTTCCTGGTATTCGCTCATGTTGATGGTGATCATTTTGCGTTCGCCGCCGTACAGCACATCGGCCAGCGCCAGCGCGGTTTCGGTCTTGCCGATACCGGACGGGCCGACGAACAGGAACACGCCTTTCGGTTTGTTCGGGTCATCGAGGTTGGCGCGCGAGGTGCGCACGCGCTGCGCCACCGCTTCGATCGCGTACGACTGGCCCAGTACCCGCTCTTCCAGCAAGTCTTTCAGCTTGAGGACCGTCTTGATCTCGTCCTTGACCATTTTGCCAAGCGGGATGCCGGTCCAGCCGGCGACGATTTCGGCCACCACATGGCCATCGACCTGCACCGGCACCATCGGCGTTTCGCCTTGCAGGGTGCGCAGTTCGGTCATCAAGGCCTGGATGTCCTTGCCTTTGCTGGCGTCCTTCTGCCCCGATTCTTCCAGGGTGCGGCGCCCGTCCATGATTTTTTCGGTCAGCTGCTTTTCCTGTTCCCAGCGCGCCGCCAGCGCGGTGTGCTGTTCGGCGGCGGCCGTGCGCTGCGCCGTCAGTTCCTTCAGGCGCGCCACGTGCGAGCCGCCCGCGCTTTCTTCGCGCTGAAGGGCGCCCGCTTCGATGTCGATGCGTTCGAGCTTGCGCGCCAGGTTTTCGATCAGCGCCGGCGTGGCGTTCTGGCCCAGGGCGACCTTGGCGCAGGCGGTATCGAGCACGCTGATGGCCTTGTCCGGCAGCTGGCGTCCCATGATGTAGCGGTGCGACAGGCGCACCGCTTCGGTGATCGCTTCGTCGTAGACACGCACGCCGAAGTGTTTTTCCATCAGCGGCGCCATGCCGCGCAACATGGCGCAGGCCAGTTCTTCGCTTGGTTCCTCGACCTTGATCACCTGGAAGCGGCGCGCCAGCGCGGCGTCTTTTTCGAAGTACTTCTTGTACTCGCCCCAGGTGGTGGCGGCGATGGTGCGCAGTTCGCCGCGCGCCAGCGCCGGTTTCAACAGGTTGGCCGCGGCGTTCTGGCCGGCGGCGCCGCCGGCGCCGATCATGGTGTGCGCTTCATCGATGAACAGGATGATCGCGTGCGGGCTCTTTTTGACTTCGTCGATGACGTTTTTCAGGCGGTTCTCGAACTCGCCCTTGACGCTGGCGCCGGCCTGCAACAGGCCCATGTCGAGGGTGTGGATCTCCACGCCCTTGAGCACGTCCGGCACGTCGTCGCTGGCGATGCGCAGCGCCAGGCCTTCGACCACGGCGGTCTTGCCGACGCCGGCTTCGCCGGTCAGGATCGGATTGTTCTGGCGGCGCCGCATCAGGATGTCGATGGCCTGGCGGATTTCGGTGTCGCGCCCGATCACCGGGTCGACCTTGCCGGCGCGCGCGCGCTCGGTCAGGTTGGTGGTGAACTGGTCCAGCGACGGGGTCTTGGACGCGGCCTTGGCGGCCATGTCGCCGACCGGGTCGTGGCCCTCGCCGTCCTGGGCGGCGCCGGCGGCCTGCGCGGCCACCGCTTCCTGCGAGCCGGCGGCCAGCTTGTCGAGGTTATGCTTGATCTGTTCAACGTCGAACTTGCCGAACAATTTGGAGCCGCGGAAGGCCAGCTGCGCCAGTTCCGGATCGGTCAGCAGCGCTTGCAGCAAATGGCCGCTGCGGATTTCGGCCGCGCGCCCCGATTGAATATCGAGCGAGGCGATCAGCCAGGCGTTTTCGAACAGCTTGGGCAGGCGCACCGAGAACACCGGCGTGCGCGAGTTGCCGGCCTTGAGACGGGAGACTTCGGCCTGCAGGTCCGCTTCGAGCATGCCGGCGCTGATGCCGCACTGGCGCGAGATCAGCGCGAAGTCGCTCTTGGGCTGCTCCAGCAGGGCCAGGAACAGGTGTTCGATGTCGACTTCGTACTGGCCGAGCGAAACGCAGATGCTGGCCGCGCGGGTGGCGGCGGTGCGGCTGGTTTCGTTGAGTTTGCCGATCAGCGTTTTCAGGTTGATGCTCATGCAGGGTTCCTTTTATTGGTGTTCGTTTTGTCAATCACAGCGCGTGTATATCGTAGCGGACATCGTTGCGGTCTTCCTGGAGCGCTCTGGTGACCAAAAAGCTGTCCCATCCCAGGCGTCCGCCGGTGCGCGTGGCGTCCATCTGCATGCCATGCACATCGGGGCCGCGCAATACCAGTTGTACTTCGTATTCGAGCGAGACACCGGTAAACATGGTGATCATGCTCTTGAGCGCGCGCGCCGCCTTCCCGCCCGGCAGGAAGGAGTTGAAGCTGTCGTGGTCGAGCGGACCGACCACCAGGCGCAGGCGCAGGTCGCGCTGCCATACGCGCTCGCCGGCCATGGCGCCGGCGCCCAGCATCGAGTTGGCCGCGCCCAGCATGGTCTGCTGGCTGGTCGGCACCTCGTACCAGCAGCCGATGAACTGCTCGGCCTTGACGCGCTTGCCGAAATACTCCGACAGTACGCGCGAGATCTGCACCGCCGACGGCGGCCGGTGGCGCAGCGCCGAGGCAAAGTAGCCGAGCGACTCGTCCAGCACCCCGCCCCCGAGTTCATCGTTGAGGCGATGGCGCAAGCTGTCGTTGCCGACCCCGGCCAGCGACAGCAACAGCGGCAAAAAACTGTCCTTGCCGTCGATGGCGTATTTGAGTTCGAGCCGGTATTTGCGCCAGGCTTCGAAAAACAGCGCCACCGAGCGGCTCGAAAACGTGTCGAGAAACGCGCGCGGCCCTTCATCCTTGTTGTAGATGATGTGCGCCGAGATGCGGTCGGTGTAATGGGCCGGCAGCGCGCCGGCGACGCCCAGCAGGCCCATGAAGGCCGGCGTGATGCGGATGTACTTGAGCGTATTCGATTGCAGCGCTTCGCCCAGCGACTTGGCCTGGCGCGGCAGTTCGCGCGGCACCGGCTCCAGCTTTTCGAGCTCGCTGGGCGGAAACGCGAGCGAGGTCGAATTCTGGAAACGCAGGAAATTGGCAATCGCGCTTTGCTGGGGCGAGCCGTGGCGCTTGAGCCATAGCTCGAGCATGCGGACCGCCTGGAAGAACTGGAAGCGGTACGGTTCCTCGAACAGGCGCTCGATTACAGCAGGCTCAAATCGCCGCTTCGTGGCAAGCATTTCAATAGCTCTTCTCCATTTTTATTTGATACGATCACCAGTTGGGTGAAGCTGTTGGCGTGTACGTACAGGCCGAGGAAGCGGTCGATGATGTGGGCAAAGGCGTGGATGCCGGAGCCGACAAAGGCTTCTTCGTCGATCGTCAGGCGCACTTCCATGCCGCGCACCAGGCAGGCGAACGGGTTCCCCGGCAGCCAGGTGTTGGCCGCCTTGTAGGCGACCGCCGCAATGCCGCCGATCTGGCGCTGCGAGGACGGCGAGCGTGGCAGGTCGTACAGGGTGAGGATTTCGCGGAAGGCGTCCAGGCCGCCGTCGGCCAGCGACAGGTGGTTCAGCGACAGGTGCGAGATCAGGCGCCAGTGGGCGCCGCGGCCACGCTCGAAGCGGTGCGACGACGTCGGTTTGCGCAAGAAGCTGACCTGGCGCACCGTGGAGCCGCCTTCCAGAAACAGGTCGCCGCCGCGCAGGCCGTAGGTCAACGAGGACGGCAGGTCGCGATTGGTGCAGGTCAGCTCCAGGCTGAGGGTGTCGGTTTCCACTTCGGCCGGATCGAAGTCGATGTCGACGATCGAAATCTCGGTCTCGAAACCGGGGCTCTTCTCGGCGATGATTTCGTCGCGCCGCATGACCCAGTAGTGGCCCTTCTTTTCCGGCGTTTGCCCGTGCTTGAGCGAATAAAACGGGCGGAAATCGACGATCGATTCGCCCTGCGGCGTCTGGCGCACCAGCTTGACCGAGTCGATCGACTGCACTTCGTAAGCGAACGCGCGGCGCGCGTCGGCCAGTACCGGGTAGCTGGCGGTGGTGTGGGTCAGGCGGATCGGTTCGCCGCGCTGGCGGAACAGGTTTACCACCGGGGTGCAGCCGAGCAGCACGTTGTTGGTGGTCAGGGTGCCCAGCATGCGCGCCGCGTTCGAGTCGGTGCGCATGCCCGACAGCGCCAGGTGCAAGGTAATCGAGCGGCAGCCCATCGGCAGCACCGAGGTCAGCGCGGCCAGGTCGATGTCGAAGAAATTGAATTTTTCGGGGAAGCAGAAATACTCGGTCAGCAGGCGGTAAGCCGAGTGCGAGCGCGCTTCGAAGTCGATCAGCGATTCGTCTTCCTCGAAGCCGGCCGCCAGGATCGGAATGGCCGGCAGCGCCATCCAGCGGCCGCTGTTGTCGCCTTCGGCGTAGGCGGCCACGCCGCGCATGAACAGCGCATCGCGCAGCGCCGCGCAGAACGAGGGCTCGCCGTCGATGAACACGCGCAGCTTGGCCAGGCCCAGGTTGGCCAGCGACACCTGGTCCGAGATGCTGGTGATGGTCAGCGACAGGCTCGAGGTGGCGCCCACCGGCGGGCGGATCGCTTCGGGCGTGTCGATGATCGGTGCGAACGAGGCGCCCGACAGGGCCACCGGCGCCACCGTCACCGGATACGAGGTGCGGAAGGTGCAGGAAGCGCCGCGCACCGGGCGCGTGGTCAGCTGGGTGCCGCGCGGGATCGCGGTGGCGGTGGTCAGCTGCGCGGCCACGCCCGAAAAATCCATGTGCGCGATCGAGCACGATGGAAACGGGCGCAGGTAGTGCGGGTACAGCACTTCGAACAGGGCTTCGGTAAATTCGGGATAGTCGTCGTCGAGCCGCTTGGCGATGCGGGAATTGAGCAGCGCGAACGATTCGATCATGCGTTCGATGTGCGGATCTTCGCACACCTCGCCGGCGATCAGGAGGCGCCCGGCGATCTTTGGATAGCGCTCGGAGAATTCGCGCGAGTAGCGGCGCAAAAATCCCAGTTCGCGTTCATAATACGGTAACAGGTCTTCCAAACTCAGGCTCCCCCAATAGCGCGACGCGCCTTGCTGATAGTGTAATGCAGGCTCGATGGCTGCAAGATGGCGTCGAAGTTGACGGGTTCCTGGGAACTGCTCACGACCAGCAGTGCCGTAATGGCGAAATTGAGGCGGTTCACCGAGTCTTCGCGCACTTCCAGCGAAGCCTTGACGTTGCGCAGGCGCGGCTCATGGCGCGCGATGGCTTTTTCGAGACACTGGCAGATATAGGCCCGGTCATCGGTGCTCGCGAGCGAACGGCCGGCAAAATCATTCAGGCCGAAGGTGACGATCGAGCGACCGCATTCGGGGTACCGTTGCAGCAACAGCTCCGGGATCACGGTGCGCGTGTTGAGCAGCGCCTCGAGATCGCGTGCGACCGAGTCCTTCATGTCCTCGATCGACATCCGGGTGACAGTGCCGCTGGAGGAACCATTGACCGGCACATCCATCAACCGGTCGAACAAACCTGGCGTAAAACCCTTCATTGGTACCCCGATACTTTGCTACGTTATTGACTTGCTGCGACCTGCCGCGTTACGTCGCGTTATGCCGTCTTGTTGGTCGCCAGATCCCAGCCGCCGGAGGTATTACCGCCCGCACCGCCGCCGACTTTTTGCTGCGTGTATTTCCATTTGACTTTGGAATACTTGAGCGACAGGTGTTCGCTCAGGATGTCGCCCTGCGAGACGGTGGGAGCGACGCTGGAAATGAGCACGTTGTCGAGTTCGATTTCGAAATACTTGATGCGCTCGCCCTGGCCATCGGCGCGCAGGAACTCGATCTTGGCCTTGCCCAGCGTTTTGCCCGATGAGCAGTTCTGCAACAGCAGAGGAGTTGCCAGGTCGGCCAGCTTGGCGATCACAATGTCGCGGTGCTCGGTACGCTCGGCGGTATGGCCGCCCCCGGTCGATGCGGTCGCCGATTTAGGCTGCAGCACTTCCCAGCTGACGGACTGGCATTCGATCCAGTCTTTATGCGACGAGTCGGTCGACTCGCCCTTGATGCCGTCGATTTGGAGGTAAACGTCGATTGCCATAGTGTTCCTTTCCTTGGTTTGCAGGGACTACGTCGTGCTTACGATTTGGTCGATGGTGGCAGTTCCGCGACCAGACGGAGGGAAACCGACAACTCGTCGAGCTGGAAGTGCGGACGCAGGAACGACACAGCGCGGTACACGCCCGGACGGCCTGGTACTTCCGACACTTGCACCGATGCTTCGCGCAACGGGAACTGGGCTTTCTGGGCCTGGCTCGCGTTATCGTCCAGCAACACGTACTGGGTCAGCCAGCGGTTCAGGTGGTCTTCGACGTTCGATGCGGCGGCAAAACTACCGATCTTGTCGCGCATCATTGCCTTCATGTAGTGGGCAATCCGCGAGACGGCGAAGATGTATTGCAGCTGGGCCGACAGGACCGCGTTGGCGTTGGCCGAATCGGTGTTGTATTTCTTGGCTTTCTGGGCCGACTGGGCGCCGAAGAAGGCTGCGTAGTCGGTGTTTTTGCAATGCACCAGGGAGATGAAGCCCAGGTCCGACAGTTCTTTTTCGCGACGGTCGGTGATGGCGATTTCGGCCGGGCACTTGAGCGCCACTTCGCCTTCATCGGTCTTGAAGGTATGGGTCGGCAAGTCTTCGACCAGGCCGCCGCCTTCGACGCCGCGGATCGCCGCGCACCAGCCGAAGTCGTCGAACGCGCCGGTCAGCTTGGTCGCAAAGGCGTACGCCGCGTTGCACCACAGGTATTTGTGGTGATCGGTGCCGTCCACGTCTTCCACGAAGTTAAAGCCTTCGGTGGTGGCGCCGTCGGCCGGATGGAACGGCAGGCGACCCAGGAAGCGCGGCAGGGTGATGCCGACGTAGCGCGAGTCTTCCGATTCGCGGAACGATTTCCATTTGGCGTATTCGACCGTGTCGAAGATCTTGGCCAGGTCGCGCGGCTTGCCCAGTTCGCTGTAGCTTTCCAGGCCGAACAGCTCGGGCGAGGCCGAGGTGATGAACGGCGCGTGGGCGGCGGCGGCGATGTGCGACATCTGCTCGACGAAATACATGTCTTCCGGCTGGCGCGTGATCTGGTAGTCGCCCAGCAGCGAACCGAACGGCGCGCCACCGAAGGTGCCGAATTCTTCTTCGTAGACCTTCTTGAACATCGAGCTCTGGTCGAACTCGAGCGCGGTCTGGAAGTCCTTGACCAGCTCGCGCTTGGTCGCGTTGAACATCTTGATCTTGAGCGTGGTGCTGGTCGAGGTGTTTTTCACCAGGTAATGCAGGCCGGTCCAGCTGCTTTCGAGCTTCTGGAATTCGGGCGAGTGCATCACGGCCGAGAGCTGGTCCGAAATGATGCGGTCCAGTTCGGCGACACGGGCGTCGATGGTGGCCGACAGGTTGTCCGACACGATCACCGTGCCGTCCATCACCTGGTGCACCAGTTCCGAAATCAGGTCCTTGGCACGGGCGTGCTCGACGCTCGATTTAGCCACCTTGCTCTGTTCGACGATCTGGTCGAGCAGGGCCGTTTCGTGGGTCGCGGCGGCGCCGGCGGCTTGGTTCAGTTGAGCGGACATGGTCAGTCTTTCTTGGTAGCTTGCTGGCCGAGCTGGGCCAGTTTCTCGGTGTTGGTGAGCACGTCGGCGAGGATGTCTTCGAGCTTGTCGTTGCCGGCGAGCTTGTTGCGCAGGTCGGCCAGCTTGGTGCGCGCTTCGAGCAGCTTGCGCAGCGGCTCGACTTGCTGGACCACCGACTCAGGACGGAAATCTTCCATCGAACGGAACTTGAGGTCGACGGCGAACTTGCCGCCCTCGCCGGTGAGGGTGTTCTGCACGCGGTAAGCGGCGCGCGGTTCGATCCCCTTCATGACTTCATCGAAATTGTCGCGGTCGATGCCGACGAAATTGCGGTCTTTCAAGCGTTTTTTCTCGACTTCGGACGTGCCGCCGAAGTCGCCCACCACGCCCATCACGAACGGCAGTTCCTTGCTCTCGATCGCGTCGCCGATTTCGACGTCATAGGTCATCTGGATGCGCGGTGGCCGCACTTTTTGCAGCTTCTTCTGGACACTTTGTTTCTTTGACATGGTAATTCCTTCTACATAATGTGAGAGCGGGACGTGCAGTCTACTTGCCGGTATCCCTGAGATTGTTGAGGGCGTCGAACGGACCCGTTTTGACATCTGGCTCGCGGACCTTGGGTGCAGGTTTGTCGAGGTCGACCTTGGGAGTGTCCCTGAGTACACCGAGCGGGTTGTTGTCTCTCTGCTTCGGGGCCACCGCCGTGGTCTTGCGGATCGGCGCGGACGCCACCGGGCCATCGCCCATATGATCGCGCAACTGCTTGATCTGGTCCTGGGAATCGGCGCGCACTTGCCCGGCCAGCACGTTCTGGCGGCTCAGGTCGCCCAAAGCGCGGTTCGCGAGACGCAGGCTGGCTGCGGCGATGATGGCGCTGGCGGCCTTGTCGTTGGGATCGCGCAACAAAACTTCCTGCGCGTTGACGATGGCTTCGCCATACTGGCCGGTATCATAGCGGCTCTGGGCAATATTCGCCCAGGGCGCCTTGTCGCCCTTGTAAGCGTCGCTCGCTTGCTTCCAATAGCCGATCGCTTCTTCTTTGCGCCCGGCCGCCGAGGCCTGGGAACCCTGGTTGAGCAGCTCGGCCAGCGGGGCGGGACCCTTCGGCATCACGGGCTTGGTGGTCTCGCAGCCAGTCAATGCCGCGGCGCAAGCAAGGACGCCACAGAGGTACTTGAAATCGGGAAAAGTGGTCATGCGGTATCCTCAAAAGCGGTGACAAAAAAGTAATGTGTATATTGTAACACTTATTACTGAAACAACGTTAGCAGAGTTTGAAATTTAACAGCGTTCAATTGAAAATCACACATTCTCACTTTGTAGTAAGCGCGCACCTTACATTAGGAACGGCAGACAAATCTTCTCATAAATGTTATTGTTCCGCTAATTAGTTTTTCAAATTCGTGCAAAATTTTCCGAAGGGTGCCAACAGCATGTCAAGTAAAGTCCTCTGGGGCGAAGGATTGTTCCTGCGCCCCCAGCATTTCCAGCAGCAGGACCAGTACCACGAGCACCGCCTGCACGAGAGCGTCAAGGCGGTCCATCCCTACGCCTGGGGCGTCAATACCTTGCAAGTGGACCGCGACGCGCTGGCCAACAATGCCCTGCGCGTGCTGGAATTGTCGCTGCGTTTCCAGGATGGCGAGCTGGTCGATGCGCCGGGCGCCGATGCGCTGCCCGAGACGGTCGACCTGAGCCAGTTGCTGCAATCGCAGCAAACCGTCACGTTTTACGCCGCCCTGCCCGCCTTCAAGCCGTTCGGCGGCAACTTCGCGCCGCTCGGCCAGACCGCCAACGCGGCCCGCTTCGTCCAGGCCAACGCCGACACGCCCGACCTGTACACCCAGGCCGCGCAAGCCCAGCTGACCTACCTGACCAAAAGCGTGCGCCTCATTTCCGAGTTCGAGCCGCGCGACTCGTACACCCACTTCCCGCTGCTGCGGCTGCGCCGGGTGGCCACCGGCGGCTTCGAGATGGACCCGGGCTTCGTGCCGCCGAGCATGTCGGTGCGCAGCGCCCCGATCCTGTTCCTGCAGCTGCGCCGCCTGATCGACGCCCTGCAGGCGAAGGTCAGCGCCCTGTACGGGCACCACCGCGAACCGAGCAAGAATGTGATCGAGTTCCGCTCCGGCGACATGTCCTCGTTCTGGCTGCTGCACACGGCCAGCAGCGCGTATGCCTCGCTGACGCACTACTTCCATCACCCGGCGCTGCATCCGGAGCGCCTGTACGAAGCGCTGCTGGGCGTGGCGGGCGCCCTGATGACGTTTTCCAAGAGCTGGACCCTGGCCGACCTGCCGCCTTACCAGCATGCCGATCCGGGACCGGCGTTCGCGAAACTGAACATGATCATCCGCGACCTGCTCGACACTGTCATCTCGTCGAAGTACTTCGCCATTGCGCTCGATCTCATCAAGCCGTCCTACTATCTGGGCTCGCTCGAGTCCGGCAAGATCGACGACAAGACGGTGTTTTTCCTGGCGGTGTCGGCCAACCTGCCGGCCATCGAACTGGTCGACGTGGTGCCGCTGCGCTTCAAGATCGGCGCGCCCGACGACGTCGAAAAATTCGTGCTCTCGGCCATGCCGGGCGTGCGTTTGCAGCATGCGCCGCAGGTGCCGCCGGCGGTGCCGGTACGCCCCGACACGGTCTACTTCACGATCGAGGCCAAAGGCCAGATGTACGAACGCATGATGCAGGCGCAGTCGATTTCGATTTATGTTCCTGAAGGCCTGCGCGAGCTGTCCCTGGAACTGATTGCCGTAACCTCCTGACCCAAGGATTTGCCCAGATGACTACCACCGCACCCTCCCTGATGGCCGGCGGGCCTGTTGCGCCCGCCGCGGGAGCGACCCCGCAAACGCTGCTCGACCTGATGTACGAAGGCTTTTACGCGCTGTTCATGCTCAAGAACGGCAGCGGGCCGCAGAACAACGCCGATTTCCAGCGCAAGACCACCCAGTTCCTCGAAGACTTCACGCGGGGCGCCAAGAAGCAAGGCGCCTCGGCCGACGACATCGACGCCTCCAAGTACGCGTTCTGCGCGGCAGTCGACGAAATCATCCTGCGCTCGAATTTTTCGATCCGCGACGAATGGGAACGGCGCCCGCTGCAACTGGTGCTGTTCGGCGACCAGCTGGCCGGCGAGAATTTCTATCACCGCCTCGAATCGCTGCGCACGCGCGGCAGCACCCATTTGCAGGCGCTGGAAGTATTCCATATGTGCCTGCTGCTGGGCTTCCAGGGCCGCTACATCCTGGAAGGGTCGGAAAAGCTGAACTACCTGACGGCGCGCCTGGGCGACGAGATCGCCAACATGAAGGGCCGCCGCGGCGGCTTCGCGCCGCACGCCGACCGCCCCGACCAGATCGCGCACAAGCTGCGCAGCGACCTGCCGCTGTGGGTGCTGTGCTCGGTGTTCGGGCTGATCTGCATTCTCGGCTACATCGGCCTGCGCACCTCGCTCAACAAGAGCACCGATGAACGCATGAGCGCGTACAACGACGTGGTCAAGCTGGCGCCGCGCGCCGCCAACCTGACCATTACCTTGCCGTAACGCCGCGCCGCGCCGGCACAGGAGAGCGTGCTGCCGGCGCGGCAAGTGAGCTTGCGGGTAGCGATCGAGGCGCCGGCCTCGATCGCATTCTACCGGCCGATCCAGCCACCCTCGACCGCACACCAACATGAAACAAGAAATCTACATCAGCACCGACGTCGAAACCGACGGCCCGATTCCGGGTCCGCATTCGATGCTCAGTATCGGATCGGCCGCCTACCTGGCCGACAAGACCTGCGTCGCGACCTTCAGCGCCAACCTGGCATGCCTGCCGGAGGCGGCGGCGCATCCCGCCACCGCCGCCTGGTGGCTGACCCAGCCCGAGGCCTGGGCCGCCTGCCGCGCCAACCTGGAAGCGCCGCAGGCGGCCATGCAGCGCTACCTGGCATGGGTCAAGTCGCTGCCCGGAAAACCGGTGTTCGTGGCCTTCCCTGCCGGCTTCGATTTCCTGTTCGTGTACTGGTACCTGATCCGCTTTGCCGGCGAAAGCCCGTTCAGCCACTCGGCGCTCGACATCAAGTCATACGCCATGGCGGTTCTCAAGCGCCCTTACCGCGACAGCACCAAGCGCAATATGCCCGAGCACTGGTTCGATCCCCTGCCCCACACGCATGTGGCGCTCGACGACGCCATCGAACAGGGTGCAATGTTCTGCAATATGCTGGCCGATAACCTGGCGCGTGGCCGTCAGGACGGATAGGCGGCGATCTTGGCGGCGAGGCGCTGGGCCAGGAAGCCGTGCGCCGCTCCCAGGGTTTCCAGGATCAGGCTTCCTTCCTTGCCGTAAGCGCGGACCTTCTCGGGCGGCCAGTAATGCGGCGGCGCTTCCAGGTTGCAGATGCGGTCGGCCAGCTTGACGCACCAGATGCCCTTGGGCTGCTGCACGATTCTCGCCAGGCTGTCGGCCATGGCGTCGGCTTTCGGCAGGTCGGGCGCCTTCGACAAGGCGGCCACGCCATCGGCCACGGCCAGGCCGAATTCGGCCACCAGGGTGGCGTGCGCGACCTCCTGGTCTTCCATCGCGTCGTGCAGGATGGCGCAGGTCATGGCCACGCCGATGCCGTCGATCGGCTCCTGCGCATGGGCGGCGAGGAGCTCCATGCCGACCATGCCCAGATGGACCAGATAAGGCATCTCGGTGCCGGGAAATTTCTGCTGTGCGTGTACCACGGCGGCGAAGCGCCAGGCCTTGATCCAGGCTTCCTGGGATGCGTAATCGATTTGCTGTGTCATGGTTCCTCCGTTAGCGCATCTTATCGCAGCAGGCAGACCTGCGTGCGACCCGATAGAATATGGGCACGCCGGCAAAGGCCGGCATCAACAGGAGAAAACATGTTCAGGGAAGTCGCGGAATTGAAGGTCGCTGCGGGAACGGAGCAGCAGTTCGAAGCAGGCGTGCAGCAAGCCGTCGCGCTGTTCAAACGCGCCAAAGGGTGCCATGGCATGCGCATGGAGCGCTCGGTCGAAGAGCCGGGAAGCTACATGCTGTTCGTCGAGTGGGAAACCATCGAGGACCACATGGTGCATTTCCGCGAGAGCGAAGACTTTCAGGAATGGCGCCGCTTGGTGGGTGGTTTCTTCAGCGCGCCGCCGCGGGTTTTTCATACGACCAGCGCGGTCGAGGGATTCTGACGCAGCGGGTTGTCCGGGGTCGCCTGCGCCACCCGTCAGGGCGGATGGTATTCGACCCCGCCACCGGGCAGATTGCTTTTAACGGCAGTCCGGTATGGGCCCGCGCGGCACGCTAGGCCAGGTAACCGAGACTCTCTCGCGCACAGCAGGCCACCTCGCGATCGGCGCTCTTGCCAAGCAACGTCAGGACTTCGATGGCCCGCTTCACGTCGGCGGCCTGGAACAGCATCGCGGCACACGCGTGCTGCCAGTGCGAATCGCGTGAGTCGAGGGCGGCGAACAAGGCGTCCCAGTCGGCATCCGAGAACCTGTCCAGAAGGAAAATCGCATGCGCTTCGCCATCGTCGCACCACGCGTCCGATTCCGGATTGCTGCATTGCAGGCGCAGGTCATACATGGCAAATAGCGCGAGGGGCGTGACGGACAACGGGTCGATGGGATTGGCAGACATGATTAGCTTTCAGTTGGGGATACATCGCCGTCGGTGGTGTGGCCGTCGAACGTCGGGGCCTGTCATATATTGATAAGCCGTACGTTTACTCCAAATGCAGTTCGAACTTTTCCGCACAACCGTTCTGTGCATCGTGAAGCTCAGCGCGCCGTAGAATTGCCACAACGCGGTCGAAGCGACCGCCCATCGCCTCTTGCGACATTGACGAATTTGTCCAGCGCAGTCTGAGGGGGCGTTCGATATTCGTGCTGATGGGCACCTCGAAAAACCGACCCAGCCGTGGCATCATAGCGGCTCCACGTTGCTGACCTAATTTCATGATCAAGACGAGTCTGTTTGCCGACCAAGAACGCGAAGCCAAGCTGAACAAGCTTGGTGATGCGCTCAAGGTGATGGAGCAGCATGTCGACTTCATCGCGCTTGCCGATGCCGTTGACGAAGCAGCTCCGCGCCCCAGCCGCGAACGCGGCGGGCGTCCTCCATTCCCGACCGAACTGATGGTTCGCGTCCTGCTGATCCAGCAGTTGTTCAACCTGAGCGACGAGCAAATGGAATTCGAGTTGCTCGACCGCCTGAGCTTCCAGCGCTTTGTCGGACTGCGTTCCAGTAGTCAGATACCGGACCGCACAACGATCTGGACGTTCAAGGAGCGCCTGCTCAAGGCCGGTGCCAGCGAGAGTATCTTTGACGCCGTCAACCGTCAGCTTTCCAGGCATGGCTACATTGCGCGTGGCGGTCAGATGGTCGACGCGAGCATCGTGCAGACGCCGAAGCAATCGATGAGCAAAGAGGAAAATGCGCTCGTTGGAGAGGGGGCCATGCCAATCGGCTGGAAGCCTGCGAAGCGCCGGCAGAAAGATATGGACGCGCGCTGGACCAAGAAGCGTGGCAAGTCCTACTTCGGCTACAAGGTATCAGCCAACGCAGACAAACGCTACAAGCTGGTACGCAAGATCAAGGTCAGCACTGCCAGCGAGCATGACACCCTTCATTTCGAGGCGGTGCTCGATCCGTCGAATACCAATCGCAACGTCCTGGCAGACAAGGGCTACGTGGATGGCGCGCGCGAGGACAGGTTGACACAGCAGGGATGGCGCATGCACATCCAGCGCAAAGGAAGCAAGGACAAGCCAATTTCGGAAACCCAAAAGCGGCGCAATACGCGCATCGCCAAGACCCGCGCCCGTATCGAGCATGTGTTTGCCGGCCTGGCCGAGATGGGCGGCAAGGGCCTGCGCACGATCGGGCTGGCGCGCGCCACGTTGCAGCTCAATTGGAAGGTCGCTGCTTACAATGTGCGGCGCCTGGTCTACTTGAAGGAGGCCAGGGTCGAGACGTTCTGACGCCCGCAGTCCGCCCGGACTGCACAAAACCAGGTTCAGCGCCCATAAAATGGGTGGGAGCGGCTTGGTCTGACATCAAAAAAGCGCATCTGCCGGCATCGCGACCGGCGATTACGCGGGATTTACCGGTAATTCGAGGTGCCCGTATATGAGCACTGATCCTGTGCACCGCTCGCCTCAGCAATTAGCGTATTTTCCAAGCTCAAATTTTTGAATGAGCTTGCTTGCTTTTTCTCGTCGCGTTGGGTCACTTTCGCTCTGCCTCATAAGTTCATCGTAAAGTTCTTTTCCAAACTCATCATAGGTGTACAGCGCAGCCTCCTCATCACCCGGCTCACAATCGCGGTAGCTGACAACCACAAAGTCAACCGGCAAATCTTTTCCGTTTGGCAAGAAAACAAATTCGACGCAAGCTTGGTGTCCGGCTGACCGGTTTTTAAAAAGGAGGTCCAGCACCAAATTCATGCCAGGCATCTCAAAGAAATGCAAATCATCCGACACCACAATCGATAGCGAAAAATTTAATAGCTGATGGAGCTTCTCATTTCCATAAGCGTATTTGTAGGGTAACTGTTTAGCCCTGACCGTTGTAAACGCGCAATTGTAAACATTCCGATATCCGGGCATGATGCCGGTCATGGTAAAACTTGCCCCTCTTCCCGACCTCTCGACTCTCTCGCATCCCGAAAAAG
>NZ_WHJF01000120.1:0-18951 GCF_011682185.1 Massilia genomosp. 1 | reverse complement strand
CGTTATCCGGCAGTACATCGAACAGCAGCAGACGCCGCACTAGACGCACCAAACCGGACGGCTGCGCCGTCCGCGCTCTTGACCCCGCCCCGCCCTGAAGGGCGAGGTTTGCCGCGCAACCGATCAACAGGCTCAGGATGACGGTGGTGAGCGTGATGCCCACGGCGCCGAAGCCCAGGTGCTGCGGCGTGAACAGAATGACAGGGATCGACAGCGCCGGCAACACTACCAGGCTCAGCGCCATGGTGCGCTCGCCCCGCCTCATGCGCAGCATGGGTGCGGGGCGACTCGGCATTCACGCAATCGGCCGGGTAGCCTTTCCATCTGCGCAAGTCGCCCGACCGCTCCGGCTGCCACGTCAAGGCGACAATGCCCAGCCGCACGGTCTCGCCGCCGGAGCCGCTCCAGGTGACGCATTCGCCCACCCGGCGTCCCAGCAATGCGCTGCCGGCTGGCGACAAGACCGATACATACAGGCTTTCAGCGTGTATATCCTTGGGCAGTGCAAGCGTACGTGACATATTCTCGTCAGCGTCGGCCAGCACGAAATGCACACGCGAATTGAGTGTCACCACATCGGGCGGCACGTGACCGGGCTCGACCACCTCGGCGCGCGCCAGCGCGGCCCGTAAAGCGCTGTGAAGGCTGGCCTGTTCGGGTGGCAAGGAGTCAAGCAGATAGTCGAGGCGTTTCTTGTCGACCGATGTCACGATGAGTGTTGCTGTCACGTCAGCCCCGCGAATACCGTTACCCCCACCCTGCCGATGCGGCGACCGGCGCCGCGAGCAAAGCGGCGGGAGCGCGACGTTGTCATCCGGCTGCGCTCAGCGGTGCAACTCGCCAGCGCGCTCGGGCTGGTACAAGACGTCCAGCACGGTGAGCTGGAAACTGGCGCCGTCGGGACGGCTCCAGTCGATGCTGTCGCCCACCGCCAGGCCGATCAGGGCATTGCCGACCGGCGAGAGGATGGAAACATGCCCGCCATCGGGCTGCATGTCTTTTGGGTAGGCCAGGGTCAGGCTGAACTCCTCGGCAGGCGCGTCGAGGGAAAAGCGCACCCGCGAATTCATGGTCACAACGTCCGGCGGCATGGCGTCCGGCTCGACCAGCTCGGCGCGCGCCAGCTCGTCGAGCAGCACGTTTTTGAGGTCGGACTGCGCGGCCGGCAGCGAATCGAGCAGGGTTTCAAGGCGTTGCATGTCGACGGACGACACAATGATGTTCGGTCTCATGATGGTACTCCACTGATGGGGACCTCGAAAAACCTACTGCGCGGCGCAATTTTCGAAGCCCCCTGATATTGAAAAACGGGGCAATGCGGATGGAGGGTGGCTCGGGAGGACGGGAAACGGGTTTGTTTCCGGTGGGTCCTCACCGAGCTCGGGAGAGCCGGGCGAAATGGCGCGCGAGCGAGCGCGATCCGTCGCCACAAGGGGACGGACCAGCGTGCATCGGACGGGAGCGCAGTGGCTTCATTGGCGGGACATGATCGGCATAGCCCAAGTATAGCGCTACTTGGGCAAAAGCGGCGATATCGGCGATAAAACCGGGCCCGCCTGCCGGGCGCCTCCCGGCGCGTGGCGCAGGCGGCATGGCGCCCGTATAATCACGATGGGATGCCCCCTCGCGCACGAAGGCGCAACGCGCGGTTCCGTCTTTCAAACCCAAACAACGAAAGCACACATGAACGTTCCAGGACTCGGTGACATGACACTCGACGAAGGCACCGACTGGCTTTGCAGCGCGCCGATACAGGTGAAGATGCTCGATGACGCCATGTGCGAGATCGTCCTCGAAGGCTATGCCGAGGACCCGCACCAGGAAGATTTTCACGCCGCGATCGCCGCTTTCCTGTCCAGCGGCCCGGACGTGCTCAAGGCGGCGCAAGCGCATATCTTCCAGTATTACCGCGATGTGAGCGGCCGCCAGAGCGCATCCGACGAGGGCTTCGTTGCCATCGACACGCCCGCCGACGTCTGGCGCCACATCCAGTTCGGCGACGAGCCAATGGTGGAACGGGGCGATCCCGACGAGCGCGATGTCTACATTTCGATCACCTGCAACTGCGATTGGGAACGCGAACACGGACTGCAGATCGTCCTGCGAAATGGCGACACGGTGTGCAAGATCGGCCCTTTCGATGGACACGTGACCAATGCCGATGCGTTCGACGACGACAGCCTGAAGCAGCTTATCTACCACAGCTTGAGCTGAGAGCGCAGGAGTCACCGATGATCATCGCCATAACCGCGTTTTCGCTACCCAAGCCCATCACCCGCGAGGAAGCGCGCACCATCTTCCTGAGCACCGCGCCGACCTACCAGGATGTGCCGGGACTGCTGCAAAAGCACTATGTGCTCTCGGAAGACGGGGGCACGGCGGGCGGCGTCTACGTCTGGGCATCGCGGGCGCAAGCCGAAGCGATGTACACGCCGGCCTGGCGCGCATTCGTGCGGGGCAAGTACGGCGCCGAGCCATCGGTCAGCTATTTCGACAGCCCGGTCATGGTCGACAATGTGGCGCAGAAGGTTTTCACTTACTAGCGGCGAGCCGCACACCTTCGATGCGGCGCCATCGCTTCGACATCATTGTCGATAGCGAGCAGGCCAGCAAGCTTGACGCGCTTCAGCTACGCAGCATCTTGCTCGCCAGCGCGTCACGCACGTGCTGCGCCAGTTGCGCGCGCCGGTAAGGTTTACCGAGCAGGCGCACGCCGTCATCGAGCCGCCCGCCCGTGGTGAGCGCGTCGCGCGTGTAGCCGGACGTGTACAGCACCGCCACGCCAGGCAGCTCGCGCTGCGCCAGCATCGCCAGTTCGATGCTCGACACCGGTCCCGGCATCACCACGTCGGTAAACAGCAGATCGAACCACGCCCCCCTGCGCAGCATGGCCAGCGCGCTGGCGCCGTCGTGCGCTTCCAGCACGCAGTAGCCAAGTTCGTTCAGGGTCGCCACCGTGGTCGCGCGCACGTCCGCATCGTCTTCCACCACCAGCACCGTTTCACTGCCGCCGACCACGTCCTGCTCGGCCGCACCGATCTTGTCGATGGCGCGCTGCGCTGAACGCGGCAGGTAAATTGCCACCGTAGTACCTTCGCCCGCCTCGCTGTCGAGCACGATGTGGCCGCCGCTCTGCTTGACGAAGCCGTAGGCCATGCTCAGCCCCAGGCCGGTCCCCTGCCCCACCGGCTTGGTGGTGAAGAACGGCTCGAAGGCGTGCGCCATCACCTCGGCATCCATGCCCTGGCCGGTATCGGCAAAGCTGAAGCGGATGTAGTCGCCGGGCGCCAGGTCAAGCGCGCCGGCATGCGCGGTGTCCACCGTCTCGTTGCGCAGGCCGATGGTCAGCACGCCGCCGCCGGACATGGCGTCGCGCGCGTTGATGGCCAGGTTGAGGACCACGTTTTCCCACTGGCCGGGGTCGACCATCGTGTTCCACAGCCCGTCATCGGCGTCGATACAGATGCGCACCGATTCGCCGAGCGCGCGTTGCAGCAGGTCGTCCATGCCCTGCAAGGTTTGCAGGGGGTTGAGCACCACCGGCTGCAGCGGCTGGCGGCGCGCGAACGCAAGCAGCTGCGAGGCCAGCTTGGCGCCACGGTCGACCGCCGACTGGATGCTGTTCAAGCGCTTGTGCAGGCGCGCGTCGTCGCGGTTGCTCAGCTGGAGCAGTTGCACATTGCCGCCGATGACATGCAGCACGTTGTTGAAGTCGTGCGCCACGCCGCCGGTCAGCTTGCCGACCGCTTCGAGCTTTTGCGAATGCTGCAGGGCGTGGCGCGCTTCTTCCAGCGCCAGGCTGCGCTCGACTTCGAGCTGTTCGGCGAGCTTGCGTTCGGAGATGTCGCGCATGAAGGCGCTGATCACGAAGCCGGATGCCTGCGGAAAGCCGGCAATGGCCAGTTCGACCGGCACCCGGCGCCCGTCGCGGTGCTGCGCGCTCACTTCGAACACGTTGCGGATCACCGTGCCGGCGCCGCTGGCGACCATGCGCGCGATGCCGGCGTTGTGGGCGGCGCGCAGTTCGGCCGGAATGATCAGGGTGGCCAGGTCGCGCCCGATGGCGCTTGCCGCCGGCCAGCCGAACATGGCTTCGGCCTTGGCGTTCCAGTCGGTGATGCGCCCGTCCGCGCCGACGGCGACAAAGGCGTCGTGCGAATGGTCGAGGATGACGCTGACCCGGTGCTGTTCGGCCGCCAGGCGCGTATTCGCCTGGAGCAGGGTTTGTTCGTCGGCCTTGGCGCGCGTGATGTCGCTGTGGGTGCCGATGGTGCGCAGCGGATGGCCGGCGGCGTCGCGCGTGACCGCCATGCCGCGCGCGCGGATCCAGCGCCAGGCGCCATTCTTGCAGCGCAGGCGGAACTGGCATTCGTACGACTGGTCGGTGCTCTCGACGTAGGCGTTCAGGGTGGCCAGCACGCGCTCGCGGTCCTTCTCGTGCATCAGCGCCTGGAAGGCGGCGTCGGTGGGCGCGATCTCGTCGGCGCCGTAGCCGAGCATTTCTTTCCAGCGGCGCGAATGGACGATGTCGCCGGTGCCGCGATTCCAGTCCCAGACGCCGTCGCCGGCGCCCTCCAGAGCGTACTTCCAGCGAAATTCGCTTTCGCTGAGCTGGCGCGTCATGTCGGCGGCCAGCGCCACGGCGCGCCCGCGGCCGGAGGCGAGCGTCCACACCAGCATGGCCAGCAGGGCGCCGGTGGCGAGGCCGATGATGGCGATGAAGTGCGGCCGGTCCGTCCCCTGGCGCGCCTCGAACTGGGCGGCCGAGCGCATGTGCAAAATCCACGGACGGCCGGCGACGACCACCCGCACGACGGTGGAAAAGCGGGCCGGGCGCCGCATGTCGGCCGGTGTTTCGCGCGCCGAGCGGAATAGCCTGGCGCTGTCCGCGATCGCGTTGCCGTCGTAGATCGAGAGCATGATGTCGCCCGAGCGTTCGCCGCCCAGGCCAGCCATCAGGTCGTCCATGCGAAACGGCGCGCCGACCCAGCCGATGATGCTGGCGCGCCGCTCGGCCACGGTGGCGGCGGGAGCATTGCGCCGGTACACGGGCAGGTACATGACCAGCCCGGCCTGTTCGTTGCGGCCGTTTTCCTGGATCAGGCGCACCTTGCCCGAGGCGGCCGACTGGCCGGTATCGCGCGCCCGTTCCATGGCGGCGCGCCGGGTCGGGTCGCTCAGCATGTCGAAGCCGAGCGCGCGCAGGTTCAGGCCGGTGAAAGGTTCGATGTGGGTGATGGCCGACAACACCGGCCGATTGCCGGGCGGATGGACGGTGTAGCCAGGACTTTCGCGGCGGCGCGCGGCGGTATGCGCGTCGAGTTCGGCGGGCGCGAGCAGTTCGACCAGCGCGATTCCCTGGATGCCGGGATAGGTTTCCTCAATCCGCAGCGAGGCGATGTAATCGCGAAAATCCTGGCTTTCGACCTTCATCGAGCCGAGCAAAAAGGCCTGGGTGCCGCGTTGGACTTGCTCGTAATTGCCCATGCGCTGTTCGATGCGGCGCTCCATCTGGCGCGCCTCGAAGGCAAATTCGGCTTGCTGGCGATCTTCGAGTTCGGCGCGGGCAATCTGCCAGGCGAAAGACGTTACAATAATAGCAATAAGAAAAATCGTCAGCGCCAGCAGCGAGGGGGCGTACTTACCATGGATGGCGCTGACAAGCGCACCACCGTGGCGCTTTTCTTCAGGTTGGGCAACGCTGGTCGGCATAGGCAGCTTCAAGAAGGAGAACCCGCATTATTCACCAAACGTGAAATTCTCCGAGGCAAAGTGTTGCAGTACGCCTACTTTACGCGGGATGCGTCGTTGCCCTTGCAATGGTCCGACATTTATGCAGGCCGGGTGCCGACCAGGATCGGCTGGTAAAAGGCGTCGTCGATGCGGCGCACCTTGTCGAACCCGGCTTCGCGCATCAGTGCGCACATCTTGTCGGTCGAAATGGCGTAGTAGCGCGAGCGCATCGCATGCGTTTGCACCGCCTGGCTCGCCAGGTCTTCTTCGATGAAGTAAAAGGTCAGGTCGTAGTGTTCGCCGGCGAAATCCCAGACCTGGAACAGCACGTAGCGCTTGCCGTCTTCGGTGCGCGCGCCGTAGGGCTTGACCAGGTTGACGCCGCGCTCCTCGCGCGCGTAATCGCGCATCGACATCAAAAAGCCGCCGCCGGGCGCCAGGCAAGCGAACATCTGGCGCAGCGCGATCAGCAGGTCGTCATCGGTGAGCAGGTGCGGCAGCGAGTTGTCGCACGAGAGGACGATATCGAAACCGCCGCCATGATGATCATGCGCGCGGCGCATGTCGCACACCGACAAGCCGACGCTGGCGCCGGCCAGAATCGCTTCGCGCCGGGCGCGCTCGATCTCTTTTTCGGACAGGTCCGACGCGCTGACCGAAAAGCCGCGCCGGGCCAGTCCGATGGCCTGGGTGCCGATGCCGCAGGACACGTCCAGCAGCTTGCGCTTGCCCGGCCATTCGGCGTCGATGAGCTTGCCAAGCTGCTCGCCCTGCAAGGCGACGCTGGCGTGCCAGTCCTGGTGGATCAGGTGGTAAAAAGGCGTCAGGCGGTCGTAAAAATCGGACATGGATTCCTCGTCAATGGCGGAGCGCAAGCTCGTGGATAGACGGGAATAATAGCATTCAGGCAAAGTTGATGCCCGACATCATTCGGCTGACGCCAGCGAAGCGAAGAATTTACGCCACGGCCCTGCGCGGTTTTTTGTGGCGCCGTTTCAGGCAATGGACCAGCTTGGATAAATCGACCTTGGAGCCGTAGACGTCAATCTTGTTGTCGTTGCGCAGCCAGACATCGACATCTTGCGCAATCCAGAGCATCGGCCAGAATTCGGCCTTTTCTTGCGGGAAGAAATGTACATGGCCGGGTTCACCAAATGCCGACGCCTGGACCGCATAACGGTTCCCGGTCATTACTTCCTCGATGTCGTCCAGAAAACGCTGGGCCGGGACCTGCGTGGTGATCGTGACCTTTGCCGGCAGTTCATCGTAGGGCATCATAATGGTGGCGATGAACACCAAAACCAGCAAGCTGAGCGGCGTAAAGCCACGCGCGGACGGCGGCAACTGGAAAAACATGTCCTGCAATGTCCACATTGTTATGTAGAAACACATCGTCAGGGTGAAATGGTTCGCCGAACGATACGGCCACAGGTATCGCCATAGCGGGTGCATGCGCCTGGTCCGCGAGACTGTAAATGGTGGTGCCTGGTGCTGAAACCGACGGGCCGAATGTTCGTACGAGGTGGACATGGGTAAACCCTTCATATGGTGGCATTTTCATAAGACAATGCGCAGCAAGAGAAAGTTCCCTCGTCCACCGGCTTTTTTGCTAGTCCCCCGCGCGCCGCAAGGACGCGTCCCCATTCAAGGCATACGGCATCGCCCTTGCCCAGCGGTTGGCCGACAGCGAAAACGTCAACGCGCGCACCTGGTGATACCAGCCTGCCGGCACATACAGCATGTCGCCCGGATTGACGATGACCTCGATCATGGCTGCCTGGCGCGCCAGCGGGAATGTGTCGAAATCGGGCGCCTCGGGGTCGACCGGCGAACCGAACAAAATGGCATTGGCCTGGCTGGGATACAGGAATTGGTCGTGGTGCGGCGGCACCAGGAAAATCCGCTTGCTGCCCCAGACCTGCGCGAAGATGTTGTCGTCGTAGTCGCAATGGAGCGGCGTGACCGTGCCCGCCGGCCCGAGCCAGAAGCGTGGCGGCCCCATTTTGCTGAAGTACGCCGGCCAGTAGCACAGGCTGTTCAATTCGCGCAATTCCAGATTGCCCAGGTAGGGCGGCAAGCCTTGCGTGCCGGCGGCGACCAGGTCCAGATACTCCAGCATGGACATATCGCGCATGGCGCGGTCGGGCGCGAAAGCGGTGTTGATATAGTCGCCCACGCGCGCGCGCACCGGCACGTGGCTGAAGCGCTCGCGCAGCGATTGCGGCGTGAGGGACGACAATGGCCAGCGCGTGGCCACGCCCGTGATCAGAAAGGGCTGCCCTTGCGCCGCGCGCGCGCGGAACGCCGCCGCATCGAGCACGCCGATGCGCGGCACGTCGTCGATGACCGGCAGTTCGCGTGCGACCCGCTTGATCGCTTCGCGCATGGCGTCGATGGACGTCACCCCGCGCACCAGCGCATCGCGTTCCTCGCGCGCCCGCTTTTTGGCGGCGGCGTCGCCGGACCATGCCGTCTCCGTCGCCAGCAGCGTTGGCGGCAGCCGTGGCGCCACCCGCGCAGGTAGTGGCCCCAGCTCGGGAACCACCGTATTGTTCTCACTTGACATAGACAATGACCATCTTCCCGTTATGACTGTCGACCCGGCGGCGAACCGGAAACCTGCGGTTCGCGCCGTGGGGCGACAGCATAACGCATGCGATGGCGCTGTTCCACTTTTTCGTGGCGTGGAAAAGCCGCGTCAGCTCATGGCCGGCATCTTCTCGAGCAGCTTGTCGAGCGTGAGCGGATAGTCGCGCACGCGCACGCCGGTGGCGTTGTAGACGGCATTCGCAATTGCCGCCGCCACCCCGCAAATACCCAGCTCGCCCACGCCCTTGGCCTTCATCGGCGACGACATCGGATCGGTCTCGTCGAGGAACACCACCTCCTGGTGCGGCACGTCGGCATGCACCGGCACCTCATACCCGGCCAGGTCGTGATTGACAAAAAACCCGGTGCGCGTATCGACCACCAGTTCTTCCATCAGCGCCGCGCCCAGGCCCATCGTCATCGCCCCGATCACCTGGCTGCGCGCCGACTTCGGATTGAGGATACGCCCCGCCGCGCATACGGCCAGCATGCGCCGCACCCGCGTTTCGCCGGTGACGGCATCGACCGCCACTTCGACAAAATGCGCGCCAAAGGTCGACTGCTGGAATTTCTTGTCGAGGTCGCCGTACTCCATCGTGTCCTCGGCCACCAGTTCGCCGCCCCGCGCGGCCTGCGCCAGCGGGACGCTCTTGCCGCCCGCGCTGACGGCGCCGCCGGCAAATTGGGCGGCGGCCGGGTCCATCCCCAGCTGTTGCGCCACCGCCTCGCGCATCTTCATGCATGCCGCGTACACGCCGGCGGTGGAACTGTTGGCGCCCCACTGCCCGCCCGAGCCGGCCGATACCGGAAAGCGCGAGTCGCCCAGGCGCACCACCACCTTGTCGATCGCCACGCCCATCATCTCGGCCGCGGTCTGGGCGATGACGGTGTAGCTGCCGGTGCCGATGTCGGTCATGTCGGTTTCCACCGTGACCACGCCCTTGCCGTCGAGGCGAATGCGGGCCCCCGACTTCATCACCATGTTGTTACGGAAGGCGCTGGCCACGCCCATGCCGATCAGCCAGCGCCCTTCGCGCTTCTTGCCCGGTTCGGCACTGCGTTCCTTCCAGCCGAACTTGTCGGCGCCGCTGCGCAGGCAGTCGATCAGGCGGCGTTGCGAGAACGGCCGGCCCGGTTTTTCCGGATCGACCTTGGTATCATTGAGGATGCGGAAGGTGACCGGGTCGATCTTGAGCTTGTGGGCCATTTCGTCCATGGCGATTTCGAGCGCCATCAGGCCGGGCGCTTCGCCCGGGGCGCGCATCGCGTTCCCTTCGGGCAGGTCGAGCACCGCCAGGCGCATTCTGGTCATGCGGTGCGCGCCGGCGTACAGCAGGCGCGTTTGCATCACCGCCGTCTCGGGTTGACCGCCCGGCAGGTCGCCCGACCAGCTTTCGTGGCCGATTGCGCTGATCTTGCCGTCGCGCGTGGCGCCGATGCGGATGCGCTGGATGGTGGCCGGACGGTGCGTGGTGTTGTTGATCATCAGCGGGCGGCTCAGCGCCACCTTCACCGGCCGCCTGGCCGCGCGCGCGCCCAGCGCCGCCAGCAAGGCTTCCGAACGCAGGAACAGTTTGCCGCCGAAGCCACCGCCAATGTATGGCGAAACCAGGCGCACCTTGTCTTTCGGGATGCCGAGCGTCCTGGCCAGGTCGCCGCGGGTCCAGTCGATCATCTGGTTCGCGGTCCACACGGTCAGCTGCTCGCCGTCCCACGAAGCGATCGAGGCGTGCGGCTCCATCATCGCGTGCGACTGGTCCGGCGTGCGGTAGGTGGCGTCGAGCCGGACCGGCGCGCCGGCGTAGGCGCGCTCGAAGTCGCCCACCTTGGTGTCCGCATTCTCTCCCTTGGGCTCGGTGGCCGAGCCCTTGGCCTTCTCGAGGTCATACGCGCCCTTCTCTTTCGCATACGTCACCTTGACCAGGTTGGCGGCGGCGCGCGCCTGCTCGAACGTTTCGGCCACCACGAGCGCGATGGCCTGGTGGTAGTGCTCGATGTCGGGCCCGGCGAGCAGTTTGGCGGTATTGAACTTGCCCTTGCCGAGGGCGCCGGCGTTGTCGGCGCTGATGACGGCGATCACGCCCGGCGCGCGCCGCGCTTCATCGAGCTTGATCGACGTGATGCGGCCCTTGGCGATGCCGGCGCCGACCACGTGGCCGTAGGCGGCGTTCGGCGCCGCCTCATTCTGCTCGTAGGCGTAGGGCGCCGTGCCGGTGGTCTTGGCCGGGCCGTCGATGCGGTCGAGCGGACGGCCGACCACTTTCATCTGGTCGATCGGATTGGTGGTGGCGGGAGTGGAAAACTTCATGGTCAGCCTTTCTTCGCATCGGCCAGCACCGCGTGAAGCGTGCGCTGGACCAGCGTGATTTTGAATGCGTTGTCGTGCGTCGTTTTTGCCCCTGCCAGCAACTGGTCGGCAACGGCTTTGGCGCCGCCGGCCATCTTTTGCTCGGCCGCTTCGATGCGCCACGGCTTGTGGGCCACGCCGCCGAGCGCCACCCGGCCGCCGCCGCCCGGCAGGATCACCGCCGCCACCGACACCAGCGCAAAAGCGTACGAGGAACGGTCGCGCACCTTGCGGTACACATGCGTGCCGCCGAGCGGCTTGGGCAAGGTGACGCTGGTGATCAGTTCGCCCGGTTCGAGCAACGTCTCGATGTGCGGCGTGCTGCCCGGCAGGCGGTGGAAGTCGGCAATCGGAATCGTGCGCGCGGCGCCATTGGCGCGCACCGTTTCCACCTGGGCGTCGAGCAGGCGCATGGCCACCGCCATGTCGCTCGGATGGGTGGCGATGCAGGCGTCGCTGGCGCCGACAATGGCGTGCTGGCGGCTGAAGCCGCCGATGGCCGAACAGCCGCTGCCCGGCTGGCGCTTGTTGCAGGGCTGGTTGGTGTCATAAAAATAGGGGCAGCGCGTGCGCTGCAGCAGGTTGCCGGCGGTGGTCGCCTTGTTCCGCAACTGCATCGAGGCGCCCGACAGCAAGGCGCGCGCGAGCACGGCGTAGTCGCGCCGCACCCGCTCATCCGCCGCCAGGTCGGTATTGCGCACCAGGGCGCCGATGCGCAGGCCGCCGTCCGCGGTGGCGTCGATCTTGTCCAGGCCGAGGCCGTTGACATCGATCAGGTGGCCCGGGGTTTCGATCTCGAGCTTCATCAGGTCGAGCAGGTTGGTGCCGCCGGCGATGAATTTGGCGCCCGGGGAGCGCATGGCGGCGGACGCGGCGTCGGCGGCACTGGTGGCGCGCTGGTAGGTAAAGACCTTCATGCGCCGCTCCCCGCGACGTCGGTGATCGCATCGAGGATGTTCGAATAGGCCCCGCAGCGACAGATGTTGCCGCTCATGCGCTCGCGGATTTCCTCCGCCGACAGCAGCGGCCTGGCCATCAGGTCGGCGCTCACGTGGCTGGGGATGCCCTGCTTGATCTCGCTGAGGAGCGAGACGGCCGAACAGATCTGCCCCGGCGTACAGTAGCCGCACTGGTAGCCGTCATGCTTGATGAAGGCGGCCTGCATCGGGTGCAGCTTGTCCTTGTTGCCCAGGCCTTCGATGGTGGTGATGTCGGAACCCTCGTGCATCACCGCCAGGCTGAGGCAGGAATTGATGCGGCGCCCATCGACGATGACGGTGCAGGCGCCGCACTGGCCATGGTCGCAACCCTTCTTGGTGCCGGTCAGGTGCAGGTTTTCGCGCAGCACATCGAGCAAGGTGGTGCGGGTATCGACCTCGAGCGCGTGGCGCTTGCCGTTGACCTGGAAGGCGACCTTGTTGGTCACCGGCGCGGCGGCGGGCGCGGCGGCGACCGCCCCGGCCGCGCCCGGCACGCCGGCCGCCGTCACGCTGATGGCGCCTGCGATTAACAGTTCCCGCCTCGATAGTTTGATGTCGCTGAACTCGTCCATGTGTTGGCATCCTTTGAAGGCGTTGAATGATGGGTTGCGCGTACGAAAAACGCGCAAGGTATCAAGAATACCCGGCCTGCATGGATCGGTCTGTTAGTACACGCACACTCGTGCGACAAACTGGCCGGGACGCGCTGCTGCTTCAAAAGAAGATCGGCATCGCCTCGAACTTCACCCTGGCGCTGGAAACATTCGACAAGGGCAACCGCTATGACGGCGACCTCGCGGCCGGCATGGCGCGCAAGCTGCTCGGGGCAGTCACGGCAACGACCGACGCGTTCGATTTCCAGGACGATGTGATTGATGCGATGTTTGCCCTGCCGCCGCCACGTGGCGTGCCCGGCCAGGCAAGAGAGATGCCGTTCGCTGCGCATGAGACGCCTCGCGACGCGCCGCTCATCGAACTGACCGGGGTCGGCGCCATTGCCGACGCGTTCATGTTTGCCTGAGTGTACGGCAAGTGAGCGTGCGGACGGGATGGTGACTGTATAGGGAACAGAAGCGCTTGCCTTGCAAGGCAAGCGCATTGACTTCACTTACCTGGATGACTTCTTCTTGCCGGTCTTGCTCGTTGCCGCTGGCTTGCTGGCCGACTCAGGCTTGGCCGGCGCTTCCGGCTTGGCCGCTCCCTCTGGCTTGGTCGCCGCCTCATACAGCGGGGTCACGCGCGGCTGCATCGCGGTCAGCGAAGCGATCCGGGTGGAATCCGACGGGTGGGTCGACAAAAACTCGGCGTTGCCGGCGCCGCCCGATGCGGCTGCCATCTTTTCCCACACCGACATCGCCGCGCGCGGATTGTAGCCGGCGCGCGCCGCCAGTTCCAGGCCCATGGTGTCGGCTTCCGATTCATGCTCGCGCGAGTTCGGCAAGGTGAACAGGTAGTGGGTCGCTTCGCTGGCGACCGCGACCTGCAAGCCCTTGCTCGGGGCCAGCACGCCGGCCAGCGCGGTCAGGCCGCCGGTGGCCTTGGCCTGCGACATGCGTTCACGCCCGTGCTCGCGCAAGGCGTGGGCGATTTCGTGACCCATGACCATCGCGATTTCATCGTCGGTCAACTTGAGCTGACGGATCAGGCCCGTGTAAAAGGTAATCTTGCCGCCCGGAGCGCAGGAGGCGTTGAGCACCGGCGCGTCGATCAGCGCCAGTTCCCATTTCCAGTCCTTGGCATCGTCACGGAATACCGGCACCTGCACCTGCAGGGCCTTGGCGATACGCGCCACGCGATTGTATTCGGTGCCCTTGGTCACCAGGCGGCCTTCGCTTTTTGCCTTCTGGTTCTGGTTGCTGAAACTGGTCAGCGCCATCGCATCCACTTCCGAGGCCGACACGAGCATCATCTGGGAGCGGGTCACTCCCACGGCTCCCGGCTTGGTGCTGGTGGCGCAACCGGCCAGGGCCGCCACGGCGATCACTGTCAGGCACAGCTTGGTTTGCATGGTGTTCAACATTTTTGCTACTCCGAGTTACATAAAGAATTGCCTATGATAATAGTTTCTTATGCAGATGTCATGATTTTTATCAAGATCAATGATATATTTTATATTAATGTCGTTTTTATCAACACGTTGGTCCCAGTTCAGACTAAATCATCACGAAACTGGCGGTTGGACACGCGGGCTTACCAGTGCTTACACTTGCTAACAGCTCATTAACAAGAAAGACATATTTCTATCTAGAAATTGAACGATACTCGTGGAATACTGAACCGATGCGAGCGACATGCCGGGCATGACGCTTTCCCTGACGAACGACAAGGACACCACCATGGCCTACCCCACTATCGATTACCTTCCCTCGTTGACAGCGCAACAGCTTGCCCAAGCCCATACCCTGGCGCTCGCCACCTACGTCCCGACCAGCGCCACCTCCTCGTGGGACCTGTCGGCCTCGGTGTACACCAGCGCCCCTTACGCGAGCCTGGACGACCTGTATGCGTTCACAGCCGTCGAGAACGCCACCTACGATATTTTCAGCGTCAGCTTTTTCGACCCCTTCCTGATCACGCTGTACGACAAATCGGGCAAGCCGATCGCTGTCGACAGGGAGAGCGACAGCGGCTACAGCAACGATTTCCTGTCCAAATTCGTCGCGCCGTATTCGGGCACGGTGTACGTCGAAGCCGGTTGGCACCAGGGCTCGGCCGATGTCAACCTGGGCGCCTCGCTGTCCATTTACGCCGACCTCGACACCATACCGAAACCGACCAACACGCTCACCGGCACCGATGGCGCGGACGTCTTCGTCGCCACCAAAAGCAGTGACCTCGTCAACGGGCTGGGCGGGATCGACACCATGCTCTACCAGGGCCAGCGCGGCGATTACGACATCGTCAAAAGCGGCGCCGAATTGCTGGTCTACTCGCTGGTCGGCAACGATGGCGTGGACAGCCTGCGCAACGTCGAAAAGCTCTCCTTCTCCGGCCAGGTGACCGACCTGCGCCACAGCGACCTGGCCCAGGCGCTGTACGTGAGCTACTTCGGACGCGCGGCCGACACGGGCGGCCTGAAGGGTTTCCAGGCGCGCCTGGGCGAGCTCAATGCCCCGTCCAGCGCGGCCGAACTGAGCGCACGCTACAACAGCGACCCGGCTATCAAAGTCCTGATCGACTCGTTCGGCTCGAGCGCCGAGTCGAACGCGCTGTACTCGGGCGACAACAAGGCCTTCGTGCGGGCGATCTATACCAACTTGCTCGGGCGCGAGCCGGACCAGGGCGGCCTCGATTTCTGGACCAATGCCATCAACGCCGGCGCGCTCACGCGCGCCAATGCCTCGCTGTCGATCATGGCCGGGGCGCAGGCCAACAGCAGCACCCAGGGCAAGCTGGACGCCCTGCTGATCGGCAACAAGATCAGCGTGGCCTCGAACTTTACCTACGGCCTGGAAACCGAAGGCAAGGTCGGCGCCTACAACGGCCTGGGCGCGGCCGCCGTGGCGCGCGAGCTGCTCAAGCAGGTCACCGCCAGTACCGACGCGTTCACCTTCCAGACCCAGGTGATGAAAGCGGTAAACTCCTTGCCGACCTCGAGCGGAGGCCTGGCCAGCCCGGGCGATGCGCCGGACCTCGCCCAGCCTGACGCACCGGTCATCGCCCTGAGCGGCGTGGACAGCCACTCCCCCGCCTTCATGTATGCCTGATTGATGCCTTACTCTCCTGTGCCGGCCCGCGCCGGCACAGGCATGCCACCTTCGCCGCGCGCCCAGCACCTGCAAATAGTTAACAAAAACAAATAATTGTTGCTAAGTTAGCATAAAATCAGCTACACTCGCCGGTTCAGATTGGTGAGCGAGGCATCCACAGCGGCGCCAGAGCTGCCGACACCCCTGCTGTTTTGCCCGATCAATCCCCCGTCTGCGTGAAGGACGGGCTCGCCTTCCCCAACGACAAGCATGACCTACCTGACCATCGACACCCTGCCCGACCTGAGCCCGGCGCAGATGAATAGCGCTCCCTTGCTGACCTTTTACCCGATCCGCTACGACGGCTACGCGTTCGACTGGGACGAATCGGCCAGTTTCCGCAGCGACGGGGCGCACCTGCTGTCCAATGACGTGTATTACTTTAACGGGATCGCCAACATTCCCTACGACATCTCCAGCGACAGCGCGCGCGATCCGTCGGGCATCACCGTGTACGACATGGCCGGCAATGCGATCGCCGTCGACCGCGAACTGGACTACGATGAGGCCTACCCCAGCGAGCTGTTGATCAATTTTATCGCGCCGTATTCGGGCAAGTTCTATGTCTGCGCGGGCTGGAACCAGCTCAGCACCAACATGAGCACCTCGCTCACCGTGTACGCCGATATGAACCGGCCGGCGAAAGCGCCGCAGCGGATCAAAGGCACCGACCTCGACGAGACTGTCGGGTACGGGAGCGCCGTGGACGACCTGATCGATGGCGCCGGCGGCATCGATCAAGTCGTGTTTTACAATCCGCGCGTCAATTACACCATCCTGCGCAATGGCCATACCACCAGCGTGACCTCGATCCTGCGTAACGAGGGCAACGATGTCCTGTCGAACGTCGAAGTGCTGCGCTTTTCCGATATCACGGGCAAGACGACCTTGCTCGACATGACCTATGTCGACCTGGCCGAATCGCTGTATATCGGCTACTTCGGGCGCGCCGCCGATGTCGGCGGCCTGAACAGCTTCCAGGCCCAGCTGGCCGCGCTGAAAGCGCCCACCACCGTGAGCGGCTTGAATGCGCGCTACGGCACCGATGCCGCGCTCAAGAGCCTGGTCGACTCGTTCGGCGCCAGCGCCGAGTCGAGCGCGCTGTACGGCGGCGACAACAAAAGCTTCGTGACCGCCATCTATACCAACGTGCTCAACCGCGCTCCCGACCAGGGCGGCCTCGATTTCTGGAGCAAGGCCATCGACACCGGCAGCCTGACCCGCGCCGGCGCATCGCTGGCCATCATGGCCGGTGCGCAGTCGAACAACACGCCGCAAGGCCAGGCCGACGCCCAATTGCTGGGCGTAAAAATCAATGTGGCGAGCAATTTCACGTATGCCCTGGACATGGGCAACCTGGGCGGCGCGTACAACGGCACCGGCCCGGCGGCCGCCGTCCGCACCATGCTGGGCACACTCAGCGCCAGCACCGATGTCCTCGCTTTCCAGCCGATGCTGCAACAGGTGATCGGCAAGATGGCCAAGCTCCCCGGCGTGCAAAGCCCGACCCAGGACCTGGCGCCGCCTGACGCCGGGCATGCGCCAGTATTACTTACCGGCATCGACAGCGGCGACAACAGCGCCTTCCTGTTTGCCTGATTCCCTGTTTTACGCCCCGCGCCGGCGCCGTCCGGCGCGGGAACTGCCCGCCTCATCCCCCGCATTTGTTTTCTTTTCGCCATCTTTATTCCCGCAACTCGTCAATGCCCGCGCCCGGTACGTTACAATCGCGGGCGCAGTAGTCGTACACCCCGGCCGTAAAGAAGCTGCCGGAGTGGCATCTTAAAAACATAAGACTTTAAGCGAGACAATTGAATGAGCCTTTTTCGAACGAAAAATCTGGACGCCATGGTGGCGCAAAGCCGCGCCGCCGGTGGCTTGAAGAAAGTGCTGGGACCGCTTGACCTGGTACTGATGGGCATCGGGGCCATCGTCGGCACCGGCATTTTCGTGCTGACCGGCACCGGCGCCGTGACGGCCGGCCCGGCCCTGACCCTGTCCTTCGTGATCGCCGCGATGGCCTGCGGTTTCGCCGCCCTCTGCTACGCCGAGTTTGCCTCCACCATTCCCGTGGCCGGCTCGATCTACACCTACAGCTACGCCACCATGGGCGAAGTGGTGGCCTGGATGATCGGCTGGGATTTGCTGCTCGAATACGGATTGGCCACCTCGGCCGTGTCGGTCGGCTGGTCCGGCTATTTCCAGTCGCTCATCGGCGGGCTCGGGATCAAGCTGCCGGTCGCGCTCACGGCCGCGCCCGGATCGATTCCCGGCGTCGACACCCTGTTCAACCTGCCGGCCATGATCATCATGTTGCTGCTCACGGCCATGCTCTCGTTCGGCGTGCGTGAATCGGCCCGCATCAACAGCGTGATGGTGGTGATCAAGATCGGCGTGGTGTTGCTGTTCATCGTGGTCGGCGCGCGCTACGTCGAGCCGGCCAACTGGCAGCCCTTCATGCCGTTCGGCATGAACGGGACGATGAGCGCGGCCGCGCTGGTGTTTTTCGCTTTCATCGGCTTCGATGCGGTGACCTCGGCGGCGGAAGAAGTCAAGCGCCCCGAGCGCGACCTGCCGATCGGCATCATCGGCTCGCTGGTGGTGTGTACCATCCTGTACGTGATCGTCTCGGCCATCATGACCGGCATCGTGCCTTACCAGCAGTTTGCCGGCGTCGATCATCCGGTCTCGCTGGCCCTGCAGTTCGCCAAGCAGAACTGGGTCGCCGGCTTCGTCGACCTGGGCGCGATCCTGGGCATGACCACCGTGATCCTGGTGATGACCTACGGCCAGACCCGCGTGATTTTCGCCATGTCGCGCGACGGCTTGCTGCCGCAGCGCCTGGCCAAGATCCACCCGAAATACGGCACGCCCTTCTTTGCCACCTGGATGGTCGGCATCGTGTTCGGCCTGATCGCCGCCGTGGTGCCGCTCGGCGTACTGGCCGAGCTGATCAACATCGGCACCCTGGCCGCGTTCTGCCTGGTGTCGGTGGCGGTGATCGTCTTGCGTCGCACCCGTCCAGACCTGCCGCGCGCCTTCCGCTGCCCCGGCGTGCCGGTGGTGCCGGGACTGGCGATCGTTTTCTGCCTGGCACTGATGACCTTCCTCAGCAAGACCACCTGGATCGCCTTCGGCATCTGGCTGGCGATCGGCCTGGTCGTGTACTTTGCGTATTCGCGCCGTCATTCGCTGCTCAATACCGACAAGTAAGCCTGGCCTGGCGCGCGAGCGCCATCCCGGCAACAAAAAAGCCCCTGGAATCAGGGGCTTTTTTGTGCCGATGGCGTGCGGGCGCTTGAGCCGGTCATGGACCCAATTTTTCAGGAAGCAAAAATTGCTGATACGATATCGGGTGCCCGGCGACCTGCTAGCCTGAATTTTGCACAAACCACCGCCGCAGCGCCGCTTTTCCGATGCAGGACCTTTTCAACTTGAATCGGAATGTCGCGGGTGATAGCGTCCCTACCCAATTGAACGGGACAGTCAATGAAGCGGTTTGAAGGTTGAAGTTTGGCGGCGTGTGGTCGATTCTCGGCAGACCGGACGTGAC
>NZ_WHJF01000011.1:0-102078 GCF_011682185.1 Massilia genomosp. 1 | reverse complement strand
CTGGCTACGGAGCTAACTTGGGCCCCCGCCTGCGCGGGGGCGACGGTTTATCGGCTAACCGTACGCATCACCCGCTTACAGGGTCTTCTACTTCATCTGTGGAAAAGCAAATTCCACGCCAGCACTGGCCGTGTTCGGCCAGCGCTGCATCACCGCCTTGTGCCGCGTGTAAAAGCGCACGCCTTCGGGACCATACGCGTGGTGGTCGCCGAACATGCTGCGCTTCCAGCCGCCGAAGCTGTTGAACGCCATCGGCACCGGCAGCGGCACGTTCACCCCCACCATGCCGACCTGGATCTGGCGCACGAACTCGCGCGCGGTGCCGCCGTCGCGCGTGTAGATCGCCACGCCGTTGCCGTACTCGTTGGCGTTGATCAGCTTGACCGCCGTGGCCACATCCGGCGCGCGCAGCACGCACAGCACCGGCCCGAAAATCTCTTCCTTGTAGATCGTCATATCGGGCGTGACGTGATCGAACAAGGTGCCCCCGACAAAAAAGCCGTTTTCGCGGCCCAAGACCTTGCAGTTGCGCCCATCGACCACCAGGGTCGCGCCCTGCTCCACGCCCTCGCCGATCAAGCGCTCGATGCGTTCCTTGGCCGCCGCGCTGACCACCGGCCCCATTTCGGCGTCATGCGCCATGCCGTCGCGGATCTTGAGCGCGGCGGTGCGCTGGCCCAGCGCGCCAATCAACTTGTCGCCGGCGTCGCCCACCGCCACCACCACCGAAATGGCCATGCAGCGCTCACCGGCCGACCCGAAGGCCGCGCCGATCAGGGCGTCGGTGGCCATGTCCATGTCGGCGTCGGGCATGACCACCATGTGGTTCTTGGCCCCGCCCAGCGCCTGCACCCGCTTGCCGCGAGCGCTGCCGCGCGCGTAGATATACTCGGCGATCGGGGTCGAGCCCACGAAACTGACCGCCTGCACGTCCGGGTGATCGAGCAGCGCGTCGACGGTGACCTTGTCGCCCTGGACCACATTGAACACGCCGTCCGGCAGGCCGGCTTCCTTGAGCAGCTTCGCATGCAGCAAGGAGGCCGACGGATCGCGTTCGGACGGCTTGAGCACAAAGGTGTTGCCGCAGGCGATCGCCACCGGGAACATCCACATCGGCACCATCACCGGGAAGTTAAACGGCGTGATGCCCGCCACCACGCCGAGCGCCTGGCGCATCGACCAGGCGTCGATGCCGCGCGAGATCTGGTCGGTGAATTCGCCCTTGAGCAGTTGCGGAATCCCGACCGCGAATTCCACCATCTCGATACCACGCGCCACTTCACCCTGCGCGTCGGAGAACGTCTTGCCATGTTCGCGCGTGAGCATGGCCGCAAATTCGTCGGTGTGCGTCTGGCACAGTTGCAGGTACTTGAACAGGACCCGCGCGCGCGTCAGCGGCGGCGTGGCCGACCATGATGGAAAGGCTGCGGCGGCGGCGACGACGGCGGCATTCACATCGTCCGCCGTGCCCAGCGCCACGCGCGCGCATGGCTCGCCCACGGCGGGATTGAAGACGTCGGCGTAGCGGCCGCTGGCCGTATCGACCTTGGCGCCGTTGATGAAGTGGGTGATGGTGTCCAACTGGGTATCGGGATTGCTCATGGCGTCAGTCCAGGTTGTTGAGGATGGTTGCCAGCTTGCCGAACAACTCGTCGATGTGCTTCTTCTCGAGTACCAGCGGTGGCGACAGGGCGATGATGTCGCCGGTGGTGCGAATCAACACGCCATCGGCAAACGCTTTTTTGAAGGCGCTGAACGCGCGCGCTCCCGGTTTGCCGTCGATCGGCGCCAGCTCGATCCCGGCCACCAGTCCGATGGTGCGGATATCGATCACGTGCGGCAGGCCCTTGAGCGAATGCACGGCGTCGGTCCAGTATTGCTGCACGGCCTTGGCGTTATCGAGGATGTTCTGCTCTTCGAACACTTCCAGCGTGGCCAGCGCGGCGGCGCAGGCGAGCGGGTGACCCGAATAGGTATAGCCATGAAACAGCTCGATGCCGGCCGGGCCGTCCATGAAGGCGTCGTGGATATGCTGTTGGGTGAACACCGCGCCCATCGGCACCATGCCGTTGGTCAGGCCCTTGGCACAAGTAACCATGTCCGGCACGACGCCGAAGTAATCGAACGCGAACGGCGTGGCCAGGCGTCCGAAGCCGGTAATGACTTCATCGAAAATGAGCAGGATGCCGTGCTTGGAGCACAGTTCGCGCAGGCGTTTCAGATACCCTTTCGGCGGAATCAGCACGCCGGTGGACCCGGCCACCGGTTCCACGATGACGGCGGCGATGGTCGATGCATCGTGCAGCGCGACGATGCGTTCGAGTTCATCGGCCAGGTTGGCGCCGTGTTCCGGCTCGCCGCGCGAATACGCGTTCTTCTCAAGGTTGTGCGTGTGCGGCAGGTGGTCGACACCCGGCAGCAGCGGCCCGAAGGTGCGCCGGTTGCCGCCGATGCCGCCAACCGAAATGCCGCCAAAACCGACACCGTGATAGCCGCGTTCGCGCCCGATCAGGCGCGTGCGCCCCGCTTCGCCGCGCGCGCGGTGGTAGGCCAGCGCCATCTTCAGCGCCGTATCGACCGCTTCCGAACCGGAGTTGGTGTAGAAGACGTGGCCGAAACGGCGCCCGGTGTAGTCCATCAGCTTTTCGGCCAGGTCGAAGGCGGCCGGGTGGCCCATCTGGAAGGTGGGGGCGAAGTCGAGCTGGCCGACCATCTCGCGCACGGCGGCCACGATCTTCGGCTGCGCATGCCCGCAAGGCACGCACCACAGGCCGGCGGTGCCGTCGAGCACGGTGTTGCCGTCGACATCCTTGTAGTACATCCCCGCGGCCGATACAAGCAGGCGCGGGTTGGCTTTGAAGTCGCGATTATTGGTAAATGGCATCCAAAACGACGACATCGATGCGGGTCTGGACTCGTTCATGCGACTCTCCGATAGTTTTTACAACTAAAAAAATAATTTACCAGTTGGCAAAATGATGATGCAATAATAGTCAGCAGATCAACTATGGCACATATACACAAATCGCAAAACCCGCCAACCGTATCGGTAGCGCAAACAATACAGTTTGCGGCGCCGCAGCAAAGGACCTGTGGATGGATGAGAGCGACGTTCTGGGTGAGGAAGTGCCTCCTGGCAATTGCGGGGATGGCTGGCCGGTGTTGGCGATCGAGCGCAGCAAGCGCGGCGGCCTGGTCGACCAGATCGTGGCGGCCATCACGCTGATGGTAAGCCGGCGCGAACTGCGCGTGGGGACAAAGATGCCCTCGGTTCGACGTTTCGCAAAATGTAATGGCGTGAGCACCTTCACGGTGGTGGAATCGTACGACCGCCTGCTCACCTTGGGGCTGTTGAGTTCGCGCCGCGGGTCCGGCTTCTTTGTGGCGCGCAGCGAGGCGGCCAGCGCGCCGCAGCAGTTGGCGCTGCAACCCACGCCGGCCGCCATCGACGCCCTGACCCCGGACCTGTATTCAGGCGTGTCGGATGCGCTGCCGGTCGGCGCGGGCTGGCTGCCGCCCGAGTGGTATGGCGACGACACGGTGCTCGACGCGGTGCGCCACGCGATGAAAATTCCGGCCAGCCGCCTGCGCGGCTACGGCCATCCGCTCGGTTTTCCCACGCTGCGCCAGCATTTGGCCGGCACCTTGGCCGATGAGCTGTTCGCGGCCGGCCCGGACCAGATCTTGCTCACCAACGGCGCCACCCACGCGTTCGACCTGATCCTGCGCACGCTCACCAAGCCGGGCGACACGGTCTTTGTCGAGGACCCGGGCTACAGCAACCTGCTCTCGCTGATCCGCCATCACGGCTGCATTGCGGTCGGCATTGCACGCGGGCCGGACGGGCTGGATATGGACGCCCTGATGGCGCAGGCGGCCAGCACCCAGCCCAAGCTCATGTTCGTCAACACCGTGCTGCAAAATCCGCTCGGTACGTCGCTCACGCAAGCGCAGGCGCACCGCCTGCTGCTGGCGGCCGAGCAGTTCGACTTCTGGCTGGTGGAAGACGACATCTACCGCGAACTGGCATCCGGCGGCGACGCCTCGCTGGCCGCCATGGATGGACTGCGGCGCGTGATCCGGGTCGGCAGCTGTTCCAAGACCCTCTCGCCGGTGCTGCGGGTCGGTTCGATCTGCGCATCGAATTCGCTGATTCCCGAACTGCTGCGCGTGAAGATGCTGACCGGGCTGACCACCTCCGAAATCAACGAGCGCGCGGTGTACCACGCCATTTCGGCGCGGCCTTACAAGCGCATGGTCGAACGCCTGACCGATCAATTGCGCTCGGGGCGCGAGCGCACCATCGAACGCTTGCGGGAGGCGGGCATGGAGCCGCTGGCCCGGCCGCGCGGCGGCATGTTCGTCAGCGCCGGCTGGCCGCTCGCGCCCACGCCCGAGTTCAACGGCAAGGTCATCGCCGACCGCGCGCTGCGCGCCGGCATCCTGCTCTCGCCGTACGAATTTTTCATGCTGCGCCCTTCCCCGAGCATCTGGTTCCGCTTCAACGTGGCGTACGCCGCCGATGCGCCCGCGTTGATCGGCTTTTTGCAATCGCTACGCTGAAAGTGACCATGGCCGCCACCAAGACTCCCGCCGTCAAGCGCCGCATCCTCAATCGCGACAAGCTCGAAGCCGACATCGCCGGCGTGGCCGTGCGCGTGTTCGCCGAATGCGGCTACGAAGGCACCTCGATCGCCACCATCGCCGAGCAGGCCGGCCTGTCGAAGCAAAACCTGATGTACTATTTTCCGACCAAGCAGGCGCTGTACGAACGCGTGCTCGATGGCGTGCTCGATGACTGGCTGGCGCGCATGGCGACCCTGGCCGATCCGGCCCAGGAGCCGCGCGACGTGCTGCGCGCTTACATCCAGGCCAAGCTGCGCTTTTCGCGCGACCAGCCGTGGGCGTCGCGCGTGTATGCGATGGAGGTGATCAGCGGGGCGCAGCTGTACGGCCAGCAGATCCAGAGCCGCGTGGTGCCGCTGCTGCGCAAGGATATCGAGGTGTTCGAACGCTGGATCGGCGAAGGCCGCATCGGCCCGATCAACGCCACCCACCTGCTGTTCGCCATCTGGGCCATGACGCAGTCGTACGCCGATTTTTCGGCGCAGATGGCGCTGGTGCTGAACCGCAAGCAGCTAACGCGCAAGGACTTCGACGACGCCGAGGACGTGATCACGCACATGGTGCTCTCTGCGGTGGCGATTGGCGGCACGCAGCCGTAGCTCGCGTGCGCTTCGGAATTGTTTCCGAAGCGACTGGCAAGTCCGCGATTAAGGCAATCCCGTCAATCGCGCCCCGTTTGCGATGCCACAGGGCGGCGTGCGAGCGCAGGTCTACCGTTACAAATGCAGACGACCAGCCAGATACCTGGTTCCGACCGACGACCGCATTTGTGGAGGGCATCATGCCCGGACCGTATATACACATCAGCGCCATGCGCGCGACCGCCCGCGCGCTCGGGAACGGCAGTTTCCGACCCGCCGCCAGCGCGCGCATCGACCCCGCATGGAGCGGCGCCGACACCGCCGAACTGGCGCGCATCATGCAGCGCCATCCCAACTTCGCCAGCCTGGGCGCCATCGGCCCGGACCTGTTTTTCTTCCTGCCCGATTTTCGCGACCAGGGGCCGTTTCCACTCTCGAGCGCCCTGATCGGGGTGCTGCGCGTGCTCGAAGGGCTGTACGACGCGCTCGACCCGTACATCGAAAAATACGAACGCTATCTGGGGCCGATATCGGAAAACACCGCCGAGGAACTCAGTCGCCTGACCGGCGGCCTGTCCGAAAGCGTCGGCAATATCGCCGGCGAACTGTCCGCCATCCTGATCACGGCGCTGGAGAACTTTGTCGTGACGCGCCTCGACCTGTTCGAGTTCTTTTCGCTGGGCCTGAACAAGGGCTTCGACGAACAGGCCTTCCTCTGGTCGGACATGCTGCACTACCGCCGCACCGGCCAGTTCGCGCGCGAACTGTGGAACCAGGCCGCCAGGTTCGAGTCGCAGGATGAGCAGGACAAGGCACGCGCCTATGCGCTCGGCTACATGACCCACATCGGCACCGACGTCACCGGCCACGCGCTGGTGAACGCGATTTCGGGCGGGCCGTTCCGCCTGCACTGGCAGCGCCACCACCTGGTGGAAAACCACATGGACGCCTTCCGCTACCTGCGCGACGGCGCCGGGCCGGCGCGCGGCGGCCAGTATCCGCAACTGACCGAGTCGGCGCTGTACTTCGACATCGCCTTCCGCGAAAACGATGGCGCCGGCGTGACCCGCCCCGCTTACCCGAGCGGCAATACGCTGCGCGAGAACTGGACCCGGCGCCGCCTGCTCGACGTCGATTCGGAGCTGGCCGACCCCATCGCCAGGCTGCTGCACGAAACCATCACCGCCGTGTACTACAAGGACGGCGCGCATCCGCGCATTTTGCGCGAGGAAGACGGCAAGCCGGGCGAAGACCTGATCGCCTCCTGTTACCGCCTGCTGTTCGCCTACCTCAAGATGAGCACCGTGGACGGCTTCGCGCACGAACCGCCGCCACCGCCCGAGCTCTTCCCCAACCTGCAGTTCCCGACCTTCAACGATCCGCAGGCCAGCGCGCCCGGCGCCGGCGACGACGACGGCAACTGGTGGGACGACCTGCTCGACTTCATCCTCTCGATCGTCAAGGTGCTGCTGTACATCGTGCAGGTGGCGGTGTACCTGGCCACCCTGCCGTGGGCAATCCTGGCCGACATCGTCACCTATCCGCTGCGCCTGGGTTTGTACTACGCGCTCGAACTGCCGCTGTTCCATCTGCTCAAATCGTTCCGCGCGGTGCTGGTCATGTCCGGCTATCTGCTGCCGATGGACGACGAAATCACGGTCGGCCTGATCACGGTCGGCCTGCCCGATGCCCAGGCCTTTGCCGGGGTGTTGGGCGACCTCGGCAACGTGCTGCCCGGCTTCGACACGCCGGTGCCCGACCTGGCGCCTTTCCGCGACCGCGCCTACCCGCGCCGTCATCCAGACGACGAATTCAAGCATCCGTGGCAGTACCCGGCCGGCCAGGGCGTGGAGCTGGCGCCCACCTTCGCCGGACCGCACCCGCGCCGCGCCAATCCGGATGTGCTGTTCCAGAACGTGGGAGCGGACCCGCAGATCCGCGACGCCCTCGAAAGCGCGACCACGCCGCAGGCGGCCGATGCGGTCGGCCCGGCCCTGCGCGCGAACCGCCACCTGGGCGACGCCGTCGGCTTTTCGAGTTACCTGATCTGGCTCAATTCGCGCCAGTCTCCGCAGCCGGGCGGCGGCGCCGTGGTGCCGCTGGTCGACTGGAACCTGGACGCCGACCGCGGCTACGGCTACCACGCCTGGGATTTCGCGCGCAGCCGCACCGCCGAAGGCGTGGAGGATCCCGAAGGCTTCAAGTTCCAGCCGCCATGCACCTGGCCCTCGCAGGCTGAACCGGCGACACTGCACAATCCATCGCTGCCCCTGAATATCTACTTTCTCGACGCTGGCGTGAGCAATCCTGGCTGCGGCGTGGATGTGGGCGCCGGCATTCTGGCGGCACTGGCGCGCGGGGCCGCGCGCGAGGCCGGCAAAGACGACGGCAACGACGACGACAAGGTGACATCATGAAACCATCCGACCAAGACCGCGCCTGCGCCTGCCCATGCCATGCCCCGGGCGCGCCGCACGCGCCCTGCCATCAGTGCCGCTGCAGCCACGACCCATGCCAGGCGCCGCGCAGGCCGGTATGCCCGCCGCCGCCGCGCTGCCCGTTTCCCGGCACGGTGGAGCTGCCCCAGGATACGCCGCCGCCCCCGGTCAAGAGCGCGCCGCAGCGGCCCGAAACCGTCAACCGCCCGCCGCGCGGCAGTGCCGAAGAAATCCCCTGGTTCCGCGGCCAGGTGCAGGGCATCCTGCAGAACGGACCGACCTTCGGCCCGCGCAAGGATGAATTCCTGCCGTTCCTGCTGATCCGCGCCAACGGCGGCGACAATGGCGCGCGCCCGCTGGGCGGGGTGTTCTGGGAGTCGCCCGACATCTACGTGGTGCCCGACCAGGAAGCGGCCAGCGCACCGGTGCAGCCGGCCACGGTGGGCGGCATTGCGCGCGCCAACGCGCCCAACACCTTGTATGCGCACGTCTGGAACCTGGGCAAGGCGCCGGCGCTGCGCGTGCGGGTCGAATTCTACTGGTTCGATCCCACGCTCGGCATCTCGCGCGCCGACGCCAACTTCATCGGCGCCACCTGGGTCGACCTCGGCAACCGCTTCAACAACAGCACCGAATGGCGCGTCGTCAACGGCCCCGATGGCCGCTACCTGAGCCACGGCTGCCACGCCATCGTCAAGTGTCCGCAAAGCTGGGTGCCGGCCTTCGTCAATGGCGGCCACGAATGCCTGGTGGTGCGCGTACACGAGCCGATTCTCGACGCCGTCGCGCCCGACCAGTTCTCGGCCCCGTCCGACCGCCATATCGGACAGCGCAACATCGCCGTCGTCCCCTCGTCCTCGCCGGCGGCGATCGACCTGGCGCTGAACCTGGGCTACCTGGCCAATCCGGGGCCGGCGCGGATCGAAGCCACGCTCGACGCGCCCGGCACCATGGACTGGCTCAAGCTCTACACCGGCCTGGCCGATCCCGGCCTGCGCAGCCCGGCCAAGCCGGTAAGCTATGGGCTGCTTCCTGTAACGGTGGGCCAGGCGCGCAGGCAGACGATCAGCGATATTCCGTTCGAGGCGCGCGGCAAGCTGCTGCTGCCGGCCGAGGATGTGCTGCGCGGATGCGAGGCGCAGGCCATCGCCTTCCATGCCAGCATTGCCGACATCAAGCGCGGCGAAGCCCAGGTCGTGCGCGTGCGCCAGAAAATCGGCGGTGAAGTCGTCGGCGGATACACGGTGGTGCTGGTCGGACGTTGAACGCGGGTGGCGCGATGCTGCCGGCGGCGGCCATTCCCGGCTGCCGCCCGCGCCGATGCCGTATGATTCCCATCGGGACAAGCCCATTTGCAAACAACACCCATAAAGACACCATTAAAGACACCATGACGGAATCGTATATCGAAGTAAGCGGCGAGTCTTCGCTGGTCGAACAAGTGACCACCTACCGCGCCGACCTGTCGATTTCGGTGCGCGCCAGCACCACCGACAACGCCATCACCGAAGCGGGCGCGCTGCGCGACGACTGCATCCGCGTGCTCAAAAGCTCGGGCATCGCGCCGGACGAGATGAGCGAGGGCGGCAACGCCATCTGGCAGCCTTGGTTCTGGAAAAAGAACAAGCCGGGGCAGGAACGCACCTTCAAGATTTTGCTCGCCTGTGCCGAAGCGAAGCGCCTGTATGTTGCGCTCGACGCGCTGCAGCCGGTTTTCGAACACCAGCGCTACACCCTGAGCGTGTCGATGCGCCCGCCGCAATTTGACGCGCCCGAGGCCGAGCGCGCAGCCGCCCATGCGGCGGCGATCGCCAACGCGCGCAACGCGGCCACCATCGTCGCCACGGAAGCGGGTGTGCGCTTGACGTTCGTCTCGCAGGTAGAGGCTTTGGAGACGCAAAGCGAGCATTCCGGCGCCTTCGGCGACCAGGGCTGGGCCAGGGCCGGCATCATGCGCAGGATGGGAGGCGCATCCGACGACGACAGCGAACCGGCGCACCTCGAACTCGAAGGCGCGCGGCGGGTCAGCAAGCTGCGCTACCGGGTGCGCTTCGGCATTGCCGCTGTCGCGCCGGCGGATGGCGCATGACAGTACCCCGATCGCGCCGGCTGCGCCAGAAGGGCAAGCGTGTCCGCAGCGCGCAAGCGCAGGAGGTGAAAGCGCAGGCGCTGGCGGCGCGCAAGGCCGTCAAGAGGCCTGCACCGCCGGCCGCCCCCGTCATACTGGAATGGTGCGCCGAGCATCACGACAAAAACGCGCCGGAGGACGCGCCGCCAAGGTTCCCCGCCTTGTCGTTTATCACTGAACGACCCTACAAGACGACTTTCGTGCTCGTCCATGTATTTTTTTTCGGGGCGCTACTGGCCAGCGGCAAAACCCAGGCCTGGTTTGCGAACAATACGGGGGCGGCCGTGGCGTGGTTCATGGTTGCGGGAACGATAGGACTTGGCATGATCTGCGGGCAGTCGCTCGGAAACGTGACGTTTTACCAGATCGACCTGGAGGGGGAGCGGATCGTGCTGCATCTTCCCGGCTCGGCCGATCGGATCAGGATCATGAGGCTGTCGTTTGATGCGATCACCTCGGTTTGCCCATTTCAATACAGCAGTTATAACAGCCCCTGCGGCATCGACATCAGCTATCTCGACGATCGGCTCAAGCTGCGCAAAGTGCGGGTCCCCAACGTCGTGCCTGAAACACTGGTCGATGCGCACATGGATGCGCTGCGTCCGGCACTGGGCTACAAGATCGAAGAAACGGTCTGTCACGACACCTGACCGTACCGTGCGTGCCGCCGCCGGGAACACCGTAGCCGGCGCTCCTGGCGGCGTGCTCGCCAGTTGAAGTTACCTCACTGGCGGCACCGCCGATTTGTCGCTTGTACCCGTCGCAGGGCCGGCGCCCGACATGCCGCCGCTGCGCGGCGCAGGCACATCGCCATTGCGGGCCGGCTCATTGGTGCTGGTCGTGCCGTTGTTATTGACGCCATTGGTGCCGGTGGCGCCACGTGTGCCCGACGAGCCGCGCATCTCGCTGCCGCCGCTGGTCGACGGGCGGTCGGCATCGCGCGTCGCATCGCGCGTCGCATCGCGGGCGGCAGTGTTGCCGCTGTTGGCGCCAGTCCCGGTGGCGGTGGTGCTGTCGCGCGGATCGTTCGGCACGTCGCGCTCTTCCGGCGCCTTGTCGCGGTTTTGCGGCGCTTTGGTGCGCTTGCGATTCTGCCGGTCCGGATTGACCCTCGGCGCAGCGCCGCGCGCGGCCGTGCCGGTATTGGTGGCGCTCGATCCGGTGGTGGCGCCCGCGCTGGCGCCGCCCTGGGTTTGCGCCAGTGCGGCGCCGCCGACCATGAGTGCGACGAGCGTCATTGCGATCTTGGTTTTCATGCCTGTCTCCTGAGAAAGATATCGAACAGACATTCTTACATTGCCAGCGATGCATGCGAGTAGGACCAAGCCTTGGGTGCGCGTGGGATCAGGTCGTGCTATTTTTGTCACGCAGAAACAATCAATGCCGCAAGACGACGCAGGGGCATGCCCGATTTGCGACATTGCTGTATTCTTGTCAATTCCCCATCCAGCAGGCTGTCCCATGTCCGAAATTGCTCCCGTCACCCTACAGACCGAACGCCTGACGCTGCGCTTCCTGCACGCCAGCGACACGCAAGCGCTGTACACCATCCACTCCGACCCGGTCGTCATGCGCTACTTCAGCGGCACCGCCTGGACCGACCCGGCCCAGGGCGACGCCGTCATTGCGCGCGCGCTGGACGGCTACAGCAACGGCAGCAGCATGGAAATGGCGCTGGTCCTGCGCGAAACGGGCAAGCTGATCGGCACCATCAAGCCGCATGCCTTCCATGCGCAGAACCGCCGCTGCGAAATCGGCTACGCACTGGCCAGCGCCTTCTGGGGCCAGGGCTACCTGAGCGAAGCGATGCGCGTCACGCTCGATTACCTGTTCAAGGAAATGAACATGAACCGCATCGAAGCCGATATCGACCCGCGCAACCTGGCCTCGGCCAAGCTGCTCGAACGCATGGGCTTTCAAAAAGAGGGCACCATGCCGGAACGCTGGATCGTCAACGGCGAAATCTGCGACACCGCGTTCTACGGCCTGCTGCGGCGCGGCTGGGAGGGCATCTGATGGCCGGCCTGCGCTACGCGGCCGCGCAGTATGCCTGCGCGCCGCTCGATATCGCGGCCAACGTCACGCGCCATCTGGCCTTCATCGACGCCGCCGGCGCGGCCGGCGTGCAACTGCTGGTGTTCCCCGAACTGTCCCTGTGCGGCTACGAGCTGGCCGGCATGGGCGCCTGCGCGCTCAAGGCCGACGACATCCGCCTTGCGCCGCTGCGCGAGCGCGCCGCCAGCGCCAATATGACCATCGTGGTTGGCGCGCCGCTGGCCAACGCCGGTGCGCTGCCTTCCATCGGCGCGATCACCTTTCATCCGGACGGGCGCACATCAAGCTACCGCAAGCACTTCCTGCATGCGGGCGAAGAACAGCACGTCGCGGCCGGCAGCGCCATCAGCCAGCTGCACGATGTGCGCGGCACCAGGGTGGCGCTGGCGATTTGCGCCGACACCGGCCAGCAGCAGCACGCACACGCCGCCGCGGTGGCCGGGGCCGGGCTGTACGCGGCCGGCTCGCTCATTTCCGCGGGCGGGTACGACAAGGATACCGGGCAGCTGGCCGGCTATGCGAAGCTGTTCGGGATGGGTGTGCTGATGGCCAATCACGCGCACCCATCGGGCGGGTACCAGAGCGCCGGCCGCAGCGCGATCTGGGCCTCCGGTGGAGAGCTGATCGTCGCCGCGCCGGGTCCGGGCGAGATGCTGGTGATGGCGGACGACAATGGCGGCAAGGTCGTGGCGCTGGCCTGAGGTTCCCGGCCCGCTTATCGCCCCTGCACACCAATCACCCCCCATTTTATGCACTTCGTCGGACAACCGTAAAGCATTCCCCGCGCGCTTGCTACAGTCTCTCCATCGACAACCCTCCCCTGGAGAAGCACATGAACAACCCTGCCTTTACGTCCTTTTTTGCCAGCCTGGACGACCTCGGCCGCACCCTGGTCAATGCAGCCAAATACGCCGTCGGCGCCATTTCCACCATGTCTTGGCCGACCCTGATGCTCAGCGCCGTCGGCCTGGCCTTGCTGCTGACCATCGTGCCGCTGGTGCTCACCTTGTTCGTGTTGTTCATGGTCATCAAACTGGTGAACGGCTACGTCAGCGACCGCGCCACGCGCGGCCCCGCCACGCCCTGCACACCGGTCAAGACCGAAGGCGAATAACAGCGTGAAAGCAAGCCAGCTGAACAAGATGATGGATTTCCTGCGCGATTCACTCGCGCAAGCCACAGTGTTATGGTGGAACTTCTTCGACTGGCTTGCCTTGGTGGAATGGCGGCAACTGTTCATCACCTGGTTCCTGGCCATGGCCTTCGGCCTGATCCTGACCCTGCCCGAACCTGCGATCTGGTACATCATCCTCTCGTACGGCGTGAAAGTGCTGGCCGGCGGCAAGCGCAAGGCCGAACTGGTGGCCAGGGAAGCGACCGCCGAAGCCAATGTCGCCGTGCTCGAACGGCGCCTGCTCGAAGCGCAGATGGCGACCCTGCAGGCGCAGGTCGAGCCGCACTTCCTGTTCAACACCCTGGCCCTGATCGGCCAACTGATCGAAACCGATCCGCCGCAGGCCGCGCGCATCCACATGCACCTGATCGAATACCTGCGCTCGACCCTGCCGCAGATGCGCGCGGCCGGCGGCGGCACCCTGGGGCGCCAGGTGCAGCTCTCGCGCGCCTACCTGTCGATCATGCAGGCGCGCATGAAGGAGCGGCTGACGGTCAGCTTCGACGTGCCCGCGCACCTGGAACACACGCCCTTCCCGCCGATGATGCTGCAAATCCTGATCGAAAACGCCATCAAGCACGGCCTCGAACCAAAAATCGAGGGCGGCCGCATCGAGGTCGGCGCGCGCCTGGTGGACGACGCCATGCATGTCGATGTGCGCGACAATGGGGTCGGCTTCAACATGCATGCCGGCGACGGCGTGGGCCTGGCGAATATCCGCGAGCGCCTGTTCCTGCTGTTCGGGTCACGCGCGGAACTGGTGATCGAAATGCCGCCCGAGGGCGGCGCGCTGGCGTCGCTGCGCGTGCCCTGTTCTTCCCAAGAGGTCAACTGACATGGCAAGCGCCCTCATTGTCGACGACGAATCGCCCATGCGCGACCAACTGCGCGCGCGCCTGGCCGAGGCCTGGCCCGAGCTGCTCATCGCCGGCGAGGCAAGCAACGGCCTCGATGCCGTTATCATGGCCGAGCGGCACCAGCCCGACATCGTCTTCCTCGACATCCGCATGCCGGGCCAGGGCGGCATCGACGCGGCGCGCCAGTTGTACAACCGCTGCCACATCGTGTTCGTGACCGCCTACGACCAGTACGCGCTGGACGCCTTCGAACAGGGCGCGATGGATTACCTGCTCAAGCCCGTGGTGGCCGAGCGCCTGCGCGTGACGTGCGAGCGCCTGCGCGCGCGCCTGAGCCAGGCGCCCGACAACATCGGCGAGCAGTTGCGCCAGCTGACGCAGATCCTGCAGCATGGCGAGGCAAAAAAACCCGCTTACCTGCGCTGGATCCAGGCCCAGGTAGGCAGCAACCTGCGCATGGTCAGCACCCGCGAAATCCTGTATTTCCAGTCCGACGACAAATACACGCTGGTGCGGACGGCGCAGGCCGAGCTGCTGATCCGGAAAACCCTCAAGGAGCTGGCCGACGAACTCGATCCCGACGAATTCTGGCGCATCCACCGCTCCACCCTGGTGCGGGTCGACGCCATTGCCGAGGTCACGCGCGACGAGCGCGGACGCCAGATGCTCAGGGTGCGCAAGCACCCGACGCTGCTGGAAGTGAGCCGCAATCACGCGCATCTGTTCCAGCAAATGTAAGCGCCACGGCCCCGATAATCCAGTACCATAGGGACCTTGAAAACACCTGATTTTCCCGATCACCTACCCAAGGAGAAGGAATATGTCAGCAACTCCCAAGCAAACCCGCGCCAACGTCATTCCGTGCCTGCGCTACCGCAACGCCCCGGCCGCCATCGAATGGCTCTGCAATAACTTCGGTTTCGAAAAGCAACTCGTCGTCCCCGGAGACAACAACACCATCCTCCACGCGCAATTAACCTTCGGCAACGGCATGGTGATGCTGGGCTCGACCTCGGCCATCGACTCCGAATACAGCAAACTGATGAAGCAGCCCGACCAGATCGGCGGCGCGCAAACGCAGACCATCTGCGTGGTCGTCGCCGACGCCGACGCCGTCTACGAGCGCGTGCTGGCGGCGCGCGCGCAGGTCGTCATGGAGCTCAAGGATGAAGACTACGGTGGGCGCAGCTTTACCTGCCGCGACCTGGAGGGCCACGTCTGGACCTTCGGCACCTACGACCCGTTCGACTAATCGAGCCAACTCATTGAGCCAACCAAGGCAGCCATCGAGGAGCACACCATGTCACGTGCAGTCCACTTCGAAATCCAGGCATCCGACCCGCAGGCCACCATCGATTTTTATCAGCGCCTGTTCGGCTGGAGCTTCAACAAATGGGCGGGCGGCGAGTACTGGATGGTGCATACCGGGCCGGAAGACCAGCCGGGCATCAACGGCGGCCTGCTGCCGCGCCGCGGGCCGCCGCCCGAGAGCCAGGCGGCGGTCAACGCCTTCGTCATCACGGTCGATGTGGAAGATATCGACGCCTCGCTCGCGAAAGCCGCCTCCGGCTCGCCGCATGGCGTGGTGTGCGTGCCCAAGGCGGCGGTGCCGGGGATCGGCTGGCTGGCCTACCTCAAGGACCCGGACGGGAATATCTTCGGGATGATGCAGGCCGATATCACGGCTGCATGAAGGGCTGCGGCTGCGGCTGCGCCAGCGCCGCCACCAGCGCCCGGTCGGCCACCTGGTGCGGACGGATGCGGATGATGTCGCGGTACAGCGGCGGCATGTGCGCGCAGATCGCGGCAAGGTCAAGCGCGTCCAGCGCCGCCGTCACGTACTGGAACTGGGCCGGATTATCCGCCGGCAGCGGGCCTTCCATGGTCGATCCGTAGGCGCCCAGGTTCATGTAGCTCTGCGCGCTGGCGTTTGGCCCGCGCGCGAAGACGAAGGTGCCTTCGCGGGGATGGGCGAGGTACTGGCGCACCTCGGCCTGCGCCTGTGCGTCCAGGCCCTGCATCAGGGTGTAGCGCAGCTGCGCGTACTGGCGCGTGCATTCCATGAACGCGGTGCAGATGGCCGACAGCGCGCGCCGGCCCGGTGAACACAGCAGCAGGTTGCCGAAGGAATCGAGCAAGGCCACCGCATCGCCCTCTCCGCCCTGCTGGCGGTCGCGTTCCACGGCTGCGCGCAGATAAGGCGCCAGGCCCGCGTCGGGCTGGTGCGGCGCGCAGCGGTAGGCCAGCGCGTCGGGGTACAGGGTTTTGAGCTGGCGTACCAGCGGGTGGCCGGGCTCCAGCAGCGCGGGGTTTTTCAACTGCCCGCGCGGACCGTCGCCATTGAGCAGCACCTGGACTTTTTCGGAGGTCGCTTCGAACACCAGCGAGCAAAGCGCCTGGGTGGCTTCGGCGATGGTTTTCCCGATGAAGAAGGACTTGGGCGCGGCGCCGGCGCTGGCGCGCGCGAACGGGGACGCGCCTTTCACGGCCGGGTAAAAGAAGGTGGCGGCGGCCTGGCCGCGCAGGCCGGCGGGCAGGCAGTCGAACGTGAAGCTGGCGTCATGATTGATGCCGGCGCTGGCGTCGCGCGCGGCGACGACCGCGTTGAACCCGGCCGACAGGATCGCGCCGGTACACATGGCGCAGGGGTCGAGCGAGGTGACCAGGGTGATTTCTTCGGGCGGCGGCAGGGCGCGGCCCTTGGCGCGCTCGGCGAAGTACCAGTCGATCAACTGGCGTTCGCCGTGCGCGGTCGGGTCGAAGATCAGGCCTTCGCGCACCACGTTGTTCTGTAGCGATTTGAGCACGTTGCCATGCTGGTCGAGCAGCACGCCGCCGACCCCGAACGTTCCCTGGGTCTTGGCGGCGATGGCTTCAATGGCCGCAAGGGCTACCGCGGCCTGTACATCGATGGTTTTTTTCAAAGCTTACTTCTTCAGGTCCCAGCTTCCGAACGCGTTCGGAAGCTGGCCGGCCGCCGTCGTTTCGAGAATGTCGCCATTGAGGTTGGTGAGCACGATCGGCAGGTCGTTGCCGCCCAGTTCCAAAATCACCTGGCGGCACGCGCCGCATGGGGCGATCGGGCCGTCGGTCTGGCCGATGACAGCGAGCGCGGAAAAGTCGCCCGGCTTGTAGCCGTGCGCGACGGCGCTGAAAAAAGCGGTGCGCTCGGCGCAGTTGCACAAGCCGTAGGCGGCGTTTTCGACGTTACAGCCACGGAAGATGCGACCGTCCTTGCATTCGAGGGCGGCGCCGACCTGGAAGTTCGAGTAGGGGGTGTAAGCCAGCAGGCGGGCTGCGGTGGCTTCGGTGATAAGTTTTTCGTAGTTCATGGGTGGTCCTGACAAAGCTGTTTAACTATCACGCCGGGTTCAGGCCCCATTGGGACCGTCTCCCTCAAGACCGTCGTCCCCGCGCAGGCGGGGATCCATAGCACCGTTGCTCATAGGTGCCGTGGGCCCCCGCCTGCGCGGGGGAGACGGTGGAAATGCGACTGTTACGGACGAATGGTACGGTAAATGATCGGATTCGCAGCCGGCTTCGTATCGCCAACCTTGTACGCGGCCTGCACCTCGCGCACCGCCTGTTCGGCCGCAGCCTGCGTACGCGCATGCACCATCGCCAGCGGCTGGCCGACCGCAATCGCGTCACCCAGTTCCACCAAGCCGGTCAAGCCAACCGCGAAGTCGATTGCGTCTTCCGGACGACGACGACCGCCGCCCAGGCTGACCACCGCCAGGCCCAAACCACGGCAATCGGTCGCCGTCGCAAAACCGGCCTGCAGCGCCGGCACCGGCACCACGATCGGCGCCTTTTCCAGGTATGCATCCGGACGCTCGACCAGATCGGCCGGGCCGCCCAACGCCGCGACCATGCGCGAAAAGCGCTCGGCCGCTTCGCCGGAGTCCAGCCCCGCCTGCAGCTTGGCGCGCGCCTCGGTTTCGTTGGCGGCCAGTTTGCCCAGCACCAGCATCTCGGCGCACAGCGCCATGGTCACTTCGTGCAGGCGCGCCGGACGCGAACGGCCGGTCAGGTAATCCATCGCCAGGCGCACTTCCAGCGCATTGCCGGCCACGGGACCGAGCGACTCGTTCATCTCGGTCAGCAGCGCCGAGGTGCGCGTACACGCGCCGTTACCGACAGCGACGATACTCTCGGCCAGTTCGACCGACTTGTCGTAACTCGGCATGAAGGCGCCGGTGCCGACTTTAACGTCCATCACCAGCGCGTCCAGGCCAGCGGAGAGCTTCTTCGACAGGATCGAACCGGTGATCATCGCCACCGATTCCACCGTCGCGGTGGTGTCGCGGATGCTGTAGAAACGCTTGTCCGACGGCGCCAGTTGCGCGGTCTGGCCGATGATGGCCACGCCGACGTCCTTGACGACGTTACGGAACAGTTCCGGATCGGGCACGGTGCAGTAGCCGGGAATCGAATCGAACTTGTCGAGCGTGCCGCCGGTGTGGCCAAGGCCACGGCCGGAGATCATCGGCACGAAGCCGCCGCAGGCGGCGATCATCGGTCCGAGCATCAGCGAGACCACGTCGCCCACGCCGCCGGTGGAGTGCTTGTCGACCACGGGACCGGGCAGGTTCATCGAACGCCATTCCATGACCTGGCCGGAGTCGCGCATGGCCAGGGTGAAGGCGACGCGTTCATCCATGTTCATGTCGTTGAAGAAGACAGCCATCGCGAGTGCCGCGATCTGGCCTTCGGTGACGCTGCCGTCGGTGATGCCGCGGACGAAGAACTCGATCTCCTCGGCCGAGAGAGCCCCGCCATCGCGTTTTTTGCGGATGATTTCCTGATTTAAGAACATGTGCTGCCTTTACTTAATATTGTTGTCACTGAGCCGCAGGCTTACACGCCGTACGGAATCCAGACATTCTTGACCTGGCTCGCGTGCGCCAGCACTGCGCGTCCGCCGGCCTGTTTGGTGTCGTACCAGTCGCGCCCTTTGCCGCCGCCCACCCAGGTGCGCTTGAGCGATTCGGCCGACAGGCGTTCGACTTCGGCGCAACCCTCAAGCGAACCGTCGTGGCGCCACACGGCGTCCACGTCCGAGTGCGTCGCCAGCGTCTTGGCCAGTTCGTCGGCGCTGCCGGTGATGATGTTGAGCGCACCGCCCGGCAGGTCCGACGTGTCGAGTACCTGATACAGGTCGGTCGCCGCCAGCGGATACGCTTCCGACGGCACCGCGATCACGCGGTTACCCAGCGCCAGCGCAGGCGCCACCAGCGAGATGAAGCCGAGCAGCGGCGACTCGTTCGGGCAGATGATGCCGATCACGCCGACCGGCTCGTTCAGCGCCACGGTGATGCCGTGCATCGGCGGCTGGTGCGCCAGGCCGTCGTACTTGTCGGCCCACGCCGCGTAGTAGAACAGGCGTTCGATCGAGGCCTGCACTTCCTTCTCGGGATTTTTGGCGCCCGTCATGGCCGCCAGGCGCGCAGCGAATTCGTCGGCGCGGATCGCCAGGTTCTCGGCGATATAGTACAAGACCTGCGCGCGGTTGTGCGAGGTGGCCTTGGCCCAGCCGGACGCCTTGTGCGCCGCTTCCACGGCGTTGCGGATGTCCTTGCGGCCGCCCTCGCCCACGTCGCCGACAAACGCGCCATTGGCACCAATGATCGCGCGGGTGTAGGCGCCATCAGGGCGCGCCTGCTTGCCGCCGATGTACATCTTGGCGGTGCGGTCGATGGCGAACGGACCTGGCGCCTCGGCCGGCCTGGCCTTGCCCTTGGCTTCCACCACGGGCAGCGCAGGACGCGCGTCTTCCGACAGCGCCGTCATGTATTCGTACATGCCTTCCTTGCCGCCTTCGCGTCCGAAACCGGATTCGCGGTAGCCGCCGAAGCCGCATGCGGCGTCGAACTGGTTGGCGCTATTGATCCACACCACGCCAGCCTTGATCTGCGGCGCCACGTCGAGCGCGAGGCTGATCGACTCGGACCACAAGCTGGCAGCCAGGCCATAGACAGTGTTGTTCGCCAGCTGGACCGCTTCGACCGGCGTGCGGAAGCTCATCGCAACGAGCACCGGTCCGAAGACTTCGGTCTGGGCGATGCCGGCCGAGGTGGATGCGCCGGTAATCAGCGTTGGCGGGAACCACGAGCCGGTAGCCGGGATGTCGCACGCCGGCTGGTAAATGGTGCAGCCTTCGGCGCGGGCGGCTTCGACCAGGCCTTCGATGCGCTGGCGCTGGATCGGATCGACCAGGGCGCCGATGTCGACCGATTTTTCGATGGGCGAGCCGAGACGCAGGGTGTCCATGCGTGCGCGCAGCTTGGCGAGGAAGCGATCTTCGATCGATTCCTGCACCAGCAGGCGTGAACCGGCGCAGCAAACCTGGCCCTGGTTGAACCAGATCGAATCGACCACGCCTTCGACGGCGGCGTCCAGGTCGGCATCTTCGAACACGATGAACGGCGACTTGCCGCCCAGTTCGAGCGAGAGCTTCTTGCCGCTGCCGGCGGTGGCCTTGCGGATGATGCGGCCAACTTCGGTGGAACCGGTGAAGGCGATCTTGTCGATGCCCGCATGGTTGACGATGGCTTCGCCCACGCGGCCGTCGCCGGTGACGATGTTGACCACGCCGGCCGGCACGCCGGCCTGCTGGCAGATTTCGGCGAACAGCAGCGCGCTCAGCGAGGTAAATTCAGCCGGCTTGAAGACCACCGTGTTACCGGCGGCCAGCGCCGGTGCGATTTTCCAGGCCAGCATCAGCAGCGGGAAGTTCCAGGGGACGATCTGGCCCACCACGCCCACGGCGCGGTAATCGGCAAATTCTTCCGATTGCAGCTGCGCCCAGCCGGCGTGATGGTAGAAGTGACGCGCGGCCAAAGGCAGGTCGGCGTCGCGCGTTTCGCGGATCGTCTTGCCGTTGTCGAGCGTTTCGAGGACCGCGAACAGGCGCGCATGTTTTTGCAGCAGCCGCGCCAGCGCGTACAACACGCGCGCGCGGCCATGGCCGCCCAGCGTCACCCAGAGCGGCTGGGCGCGACGCGCCGCTTCCACTGCGCGGTCCACGTCGGCGCCGCTGGCCTGGCTTACTTGGGCCAGTTCCTTGCCGTCGGCCGGATTGGTCGTGGCGAAAGTGTCGGCAGAATCGGTCCAGGCGTTATCGATGAACAGCCCAAAACGGCGCTCATGCTGGTCCAGCCATGCTTGCGCTTCTTTGGTGCTCTCGGGTGCAGGGCCGTAGTCCATAGTTTGAAGAATCTCGTTAATTGTTGGCATGACGAATCCGTTGAGGTTTATGGTTGCGCGTGACGATGGTTGGCCGAGTAGTTCCCGGTGACGTAATGTTCGAGCTGGCGCTCGATGTCGGTCAGCAGGCTCGATGCGCCGATGCGGAACAGATGCGGCTCCAGCCAATCGCGTCCCAATTCCTCTTTCATCAGGGTCAGGTACTGCAGCGCGCTCTTGGCGCTCGACACGCCGCCGGCCGGCTTGAAGCCGACCTGGAAGCCGGTCTGCTCATGGTATTCGCGGATCGTGCGCACCATCGTCAGGGCCACGGGAATGGTGGCGTTGACGCCTTCCTTGCCGGTCGAGGTCTTGATGAAGTCCGAGCCCGCCATCATGCACACCCACGATGCCTTGGCCACGTTTTCCAAGGTGAGCAGGTCGCCGGTGGCGAGAATGGCCTTGACGTGTGCCTCGCCGCAGGCTTTGCGGTACGCGACCATTTCGTCGTACAGCGCCTGCCAGTTCCCCATCAGGACATGCTGGCGGGTGATGACGATATCGATTTCGGTGGCGCCGGCGGCGACCGACAGTTCGATCTCGCGCACCTTGGTTTCCATGCTGGCCAGGCCGGCCGGGAACGCTGTCGAGACGGCGGCGATCGGCAAGCGGCCTTGCAGGATCTTGGCCGCAGGGGTGATCATCTCGTGGTACACGCACACCGCGCCGGTGGTCAGGTTGGACACGCCCAGCGCCTCCATCAGGTCCGTGCGCAGCGGGCGCATGGCCTTCATGCACAGGCGCTCGACCCGGCCCGGCGTGTCGTCGCCGCCAAGGGTGGTCAGGTCGATGCATTGCAGCGCCTTGATCAGCCACGCGGCCTGGTATTCTTTTTTGACGGTGCGCCGATTGGCCAGGCTGGCGGCGCGGCGGTCCGACGCATTGCGATTGACTTTGATCTGGTTGACCCAGCCGAGATCGAGGCCAACCACCTCGTTGCGTTTGAATGCGGGATTGTGAGTCATAGCAGAGCGGTTCCGTTGGAGAGTGGTTCGACGCCGAGGTGCTTGGCCAGGGTGGCGCCGATGTCGGAGAAGGTGTTCGATACCGGCAGCGCGCGCGCGCCAACGCCAGGCCCGAAGAAAATCATCGGAATGTGCTCGCGCGTGTGGTCCGAGCCCGGCCAGCTTGGGTCGCAGCCATGGTCGGCGGTAATGACCACCAGGTCGCCCTCTTTGAGCTTGGCCATGAATTCGGGCAGGCGCGCGTCCATTTCGTGCAGCGCGTTCGAGTAACCCGCCACGTCGCGGCGGTGGCCGAAGGCCTGGTCGAAGTCGACGAAGTTCACGAACGTGAGCGACTTGTCGCCGGCTTCGTCGGCTACCTTGAGCAGCGCATCGAACAGGGCCATGTTGTCCACGCCCTTGACCACGCGCGAAATGCCCTGGGTAGCGAAAATGTCGCTGATCTTGCCCAGGCCGATGACTTCTCCGCCTTCGTTCTTGACGTGATCGAGCAGCGTCGCGCTTGGGGGCGGCACGGCGTAGTCGTGGCGGTTGCTGGTGCGGCGGTAGTTGCCGTTCTCGCCCAGGAACGGGCGCGCGATCACGCGGCCGATGTTGTACGGCTTGACCAGCTCGAACGCCGCTTCGCAAACCGCGTACAGGCGCTCCAGGCCGAAGTGTTCTTCGTGCGCGGCGATCTGCATCACCGAGTCGCCCGAGGTGTAGACGATGATTTTGCCGGTGGCGACATGTTCGTCGCCGTGCTTGTTGATGATGTCGGTGCCGGATGCGTGGCAGTTGCCGAGGTAGCCGGGCACGCCGGTCAGTTCTTGCAGCTTGCCGGTCAGTTCGGCCGGGAACGACGGCACGGTGCGCGGGAAGTAGCCCCAGTCGAATTCGACGGGAACGCCGGCGATTTCCCAGTGGCCGCTCTGGGTGTCCTTGCCGGTGGAGCGCTCGCGCGCCGCGCCGTAAGCGCCGGTGAAGCCGTCGCGCTGGTTGAAGCCCGCAGCCCATTCGCCGCTGGCCAGGTGGGCGGCGGCGGCGAGGCCGAGGCGTTCGAGGTTCGGCAGCTGCATGGGCTTGCCTTGTTCGGCGGCCCAGGCGGCGATGTGGCCGAAGGTGTTGGCGCCGACGTCGCCGAATTTGTCGGCGTCTGGCGTGGCGCCGAGGCCGAAGGAATCAAGCAGGAGGATAAATGCGCGTGACATGGGATCGCTCGCTTCAGAAAGGTTCAGGTAGATTAAGTGGTGCGGCCCCGCCCACCACCGTCGTCCCCGCGCAGGCGGGGATCCATAGCACCTGTGAGCAACGGTGCTATGGGCCCCCGCCTTCGCGGGGGAGACGGAATTGAGGGTAGTGGCATCGAGAGAACGTCAGCGATCAGGCAGCGGCGCGCGCTTGTTGCGCAACGCGCTCCAGGAACGCCGGAATCAACTCAACCAGGTCCTTGGCACCGATGGCGGCGTACTTCAAGGTCTGCTCGTGCGACAGCGGGAACGGCGACATCCCTTCGGCCAGGTTGGTGATGACCGACACGCCAACCACCTTCAAACCGCAATGACGCGCCGACACCACTTCCGGCACCACCGACATGCCCACCACGTCCGCACCCAGCTTGGCCATCATGCGGATTTCGGCGGCGGTTTCGAAGTTCGGGCCCGGATACGCGATGAACACGCCTTCGTGCAAGGTGATGCCCTTGGCCGCCGCAGTCTCCTTGACCACGTTGCGGATATCGCTGTCGTACGCATTGGCCATGCTGAAAAAGCGCGGACCGAAACGGTCGTCGTTCGGGCCGACCATCGGCGTGCCGGGCAGCCAGTTGATATGGTCGGTCAGGGCCACCAGGCTGCCCGCATCGACTTCGGTGCGCAGCGAACCGGCGGCGTTGGTCACGAACAGCATCTCGCAACCGAGCAGCTTCATGGTGCGCACGGCGCTGGTCATCACGCCCATGCCGTAGCCTTCATAAAAGTGGCCGCGGCCCTTCATGCACACCACATTCACACCCGCCAGGGTGCCCAGGACCAGCTCACCGGCGTGACCGTGTACGGTGCTGATCGGGAAGCCAGGCAGTTCGTCGAAACCGATCGAGACCGCATCGGTCATCTGCTCGGCCAGCACGCCAAGGCCGGAACCGAGGATCATCGCCACGCGCGGCTCAAAACCAGGTTTGCGGGCGCGGATGATATCGGCGGCTTCGAAGGGGGTGTTGTTCGACATGTGGATTCCTTATCTGTTCGGGGAGGGCGCTGCCGCGCGGCGTGCATGCTGCAAGCGGCGCGGAGAATGAGTTCGCTGACTATTATAACTATGCATGATCGGTGATATGTATGGCAAATACCATTTTTCTTCCTCATTTATACGCGCAACATATAAATCCACGCTAGAATCAGTTGAACCCCACCATTCGTTCGGGCGCACTATAGGAGAGCAGGACACAATCATTGATTGACAGCACCAAAACATTTGTCTACTATCGAAAACAATTGTTTAATGATTGCTTATTGTGACCGAACTCTCCAAAAAAGACCAGTTGTACGAACTGATCCGTGCCAATCCCTTCATCTCGCAGCAGGACTTGGCCAGCGTGCTGGGCTTGTCGCGCTCCGCCGTGGCGGGCTACATCGCGGGCCTGATCCGCGACCGCCGCCTGCTCGGGCGCGCCTACGTGCTGCCCGATAAGCGGCCCATCGTCTGCCTCGGCGCGGCCAACCTCGATCGCAAGCTGCGCTCCATCGCCACGCTCAAGATGGGCACGTCGAATCCGGCGCGCCAGGACGAATCGTTCGGCGGCGTGGCGCGCAATATCGCGGAAAACCTGGCGCGCCTGTCGGCCCCGGTTGCGCTGATCACCGCCATCGGCGACGACTCATCCGGCAAGGCGCTGCTGGCGCACGCCGAGGCGGCCGGCATCGACACCCGCGCCACCCTGCACCTGACCGGCGTATGCAGCGGCACCTATACCGCCGTACTGGACGACCATGGCGAAATGCTGCTGGCGCTGGCCGACATGGCCTTGTACGACGCCCTCACGCCGGCCTTTCTGGACACGCGCCAGCCGCAGCGCGCCATCGGCGCCCTGATCGTGGCCGACCTGAACCTGCCGCGCGAGACCCTGCGCGCGCTGCTCGACGACGCCGCGCGCGGCTCGGTGCCGCTGGTGCTGGTGGCCGTATCGCAGCCGAAAATGGCGCACCTGCCGGACGACCTGCGCGGCCTGCGCCTGTTGATCCTGAACCAGGGCGAACTCGAAACGCGCATCGGCGCGCGCCTCGTGAGCGACGCCGACTTCCTGGCCGCCTGCCGCACCATCCAGGCGCAAGGCGCGCAGGACGTCATCGTCACGCGCGGCGCCACCGGCGTGGTCTACACCAGCGCCGGCGGCATCGCGCAGCTGGACGCGCCACCGGCGCAGATCGTCGACGTCACCGGTGCGGGCGACGCCTTTGCCGCTGCGGTATGCTGGTCCCTGTTCCAGGGCAGCGACGACATGACCTTGGCTTGCCGGCGCGGCCTGCAATTGTCGGCCATGACGCTCGCCTGCGAAGAAACCGTGTGCCCTTACCTGACGGCGGAAGTGCTCGCCGAGATTCCGAATCCCGACGCCCTGCCCGGCGCCCAGCAACCGTTCAACGCTCTTTACCAGGACTGACCATGCACCAATACCTCTTGTTCTCGCCCGAAGTCGCCGCCGCCCGCACGGCCGGCAAACCGATTGTCGCCCTCGAGTCGACCATCATCTCGCACGGCATGCCGTACCCGCAAAACGTGACGATGGCGCAGGAAGTCGAGCACGTCATCCGCGCCGCCGGCGCGGTGCCGGCCACGATCGCCATCATCGAAGGCAAAATCTGCATCGGCCTGGTGGCCGAGCAGCTCGAATTGCTGGCCACCTCGCCCGACGCGATGAAGGTCTCGCGGCGCGACCTGCCGTACGTGCTCTCGCAAGGCCGTTTGGGCGCCACCACCGTGGCCGCCACCATGATCTGCGCGCAGCTGGCCGGCATTCATGTTTTTGTGACCGGCGGCATCGGCGGCGTGCATCGGGGCGCCGAAACGAGCTTCGACATCTCGTCCGACCTGCAGGAACTGGCCCGCACCAACGTGGCGGTGGTATGCGCCGGCGTGAAATCGATCCTCGACATCGGCCTCACGCTCGAATACCTGGAAACCCACGGCGTACCGGTGATCAGCGTCGGCCAGCCGGCCTTCCCGGCCTTTTTCACGCGCGACAGCGGCTTCAAGGCCGACTTCCAGCTCGATTCGGCGCTGGAGCAAGCCGCCTTCATCCAGACCAAATGGCAGCTTGGCCTCAATGGCGGCATCGTCATCAGCAATCCCGTGCCGGAAGCGTTTGCGATGCAAAAGGATGAAATCGACAGCATCACCGAACAGGCATTGCGCGAAGCGCGCGATGGCGGCGTGGCCGGCAAACTCGTCACCCCCTTCCTGCTGGCCCGCATCAAGACCTTGACCGAAGGACGCAGCCTGATGACCAATATCGCGCTGGTCAAGCACAACGCGCAGGTGGGCGCCGAACTGGCCGTGGCCATGCGCGACCTGCCAGGTTTGCAGCCGATTTAACTCCCCGACCCCATACGCCATGTCCATCGACCTGAAACAGCTCAAGTACTTCCTCGCGGTAGCTGAAGAAAAAAGCTTCAGCCGCGCCGCCGAGCGGCTGCACATTTCGCAGCCGCCTTTGAGCCAGCAGATCATGAAGCTCGAGAGCGAATTGGGCGTGCGCCTGTTCGCGCGCACCACCCGCACTTTCGAGCTGACGGTGGCGGGCAAGGCGCTGATGGGGGAAGCATCGGACCTGCTGGCCAAGATGCGCATGACGATCGACACCATCCGCCAGATCGATCGCGGTGAAGTCGGGCGCCTGCGGGTGGGCATCGTCGGTTCGGCCATGTGGGGGCCGATTCCGAGCCTGCTCGAAGAATTCCAGACCAAGTTCCCGCGCGTGACCTGGACCTTGCACGAGTCGGGACCGAACGTGCAGTACGAGGCGCTGCGCGCCAAGCAGATCGACGTGGGTTTCTGGCGCGAGCCCAAGCTCGATGAAGATGAACTCAAACACGACAACCTGCGCCAGGAGCTGTGCTTTCGCGAGAACGTGTGCGTGGCGGTCAACGAGCATCATCCGCTGGCCACGCAGCCGTGGATCGAGCTGACCGATATTGCGGACCAGCCGATGCTGACGCTGGCGCTCGACAAGTCGGCCTTTCCGCGCTACCTGATCCAGTGCTGCGTCAAGGCCGGGTTCCAGCCGACGATTTTCCAGGAAGCGTCCGAGCCGCAAACCTTGCTGGCGATGGTGGGCGCTGGCCTGGGCGTGGCCTTGATGCCGGAGACGACCAGCCGCATCGGCTGGCCGGGCGTGATCTTCTTGCCGATCAAGACCAACGCGCCTTCGGCCAATCTGTACATCACCTACACCACGCAGGATGATGCGCCGGTGGTGCGGGCGTTCCTGAACATCCTCAATCCGACTGCCTAGTCGACTGCCCCGCCCGCGACGCGGATGTCGCCGCCGACAAGCAGCGCCGCTTCCAGCGCCATCGTCAACCCCCGCACCACCTCGGCCAGCGCCATGCTGGGCGCACCCGGATGGGCGGCGGCCTGCTGCGGCAAATAGGGAATGTGAATGAAGCCGGCCCGGATATCGCGGCCCACCGTCTGGTGCATCAGGCTATAGAAAACGTGGTTGCATACAAAAGTGCCGGCCGTCTGCGACACCGAGGCCGGCAAGCCGGCATCGCGCAAGCGCGCCACGATGGCCTTGATCGGCAGGGTCGAAAAGTACGCCGCCGGTCCGCCGTCGACCACCGGCTGGTCGACCAGCTGGCACTGGGCGTTGTCGGGAATGGGCGCGTCGTCGATATTGATGGCGATGCGTTCGACCGACAGGTCCACCCTGCCCCCGGCCTGCCCGACCGCGATCACCACCGCCGGCCGCACCTCGTCGATGGCCGCGCGCAGCACCTCGCCGGCGGCGCCGAACACGCAGGGCAACTGGCGTACTTCGACGCGGTAGCCATCGCCCTCGGCGCCGGCCAGCGCGCGCACCGCCTCCCACGCCGGGTTGATGGTCTCTTTATTGAACGGCTCAAAGCCCGTCAGCAGCACTGTTCTCGTCATTTCTGGCCCATCAAAAAATACAGCAGTAAGATATTCGCCACCAAGAGCGGCAGCGCGGTCGGTATCTGCGCCTTGATCACCGCGTGCTTGTCGGGCAGTTCGAGCAGCACCACCGGCACCACGTTGAAGTTGGCGGCCATGGGCGTCATCAGGGTGCCGCAGTAGGCGCTGAACATGCCGATAGCCGCCATCACCGCCGGGTTGGCGCCGTACTGCTGGACCAGGACCGGAATGCCGACGCCGCCCGCCATCACCGGAAAGGCCGCGAAGCCATTGCCCATGATGATGGTAAACAGCGCCATGCCGACGCAGAACACCACCACCGCGACAAACCGCGAATCCATGTTGATGTAGGACGTGGTGATGTGCGCGACCGCCTTGCCCACGCCCGCTTCGGCGAACAGCAGCCCGAGCACGGCCAGCATATGCGGCAGCACCACCGCCCAGCCGACAGCATCGGTCAGGCGGCGCCATTCGCGCATGCCCTGCAGTGGTGTGGAACGGGTCAGCCAGCACGCCGCGCCGACCGCCAGCACCGAGGCGCAACCCAGGCTGACCAGCGTAATGTGCCTGGTTTCGAGCAGCAGCAGTCCGCCGATGTGAACATCCTTGAGCAGGGTCGAGCCGATCATGGTCACGACCGGGATGATCAGCGCGGGAATGAACAGCAGGTGGCCGAGGCGGCGCGCGCTGGTCGACTTTTCTTCGCCCGTGCGCACGCCGTATTTGCCGAGGGTGACGCCGCCGCAGCCGGCGATCAGCGCCATCGCGATCATGATCACGCCCACCAGCGCCGGCGGCAGCCGTTCGCCAACCAGGTAGACCGCGGCGTACAGGCCCCAGAACAAGGCGCTCGAATAGCGGCGCGGATTGTCCTTGTCGCGCAGCGACATGACAGCCGACGCGGCCAGCATGGCGCCGAGCGCGAGGTAAAAGTAGTCGAGCAGGATGATCATGCGGCCCCTCCGTCGCGCGCGATCTCGGCGTCGAAACGGTGCAAGCGCCAGGCGTGAATGATGAAGGCGGTGATCGCGGTCGGAATGCCCCACAGCGCCATGTGCAGCGGATTGACCAGGATGCCTTCGGCCGCGAGGATGGTTTGCATCAGGACGATGGCCCCGAAGGCGACAAAGACGTCTTCGCCGAAAAACAGGCCAACGTTGTCGGTGGCGGCCGACATGGCGCGGATGCGGTAGCGCAGCTTGTCGCTGATCGTGCCCTTGCGCGTTTCGGCCGCCGCTTCGGCCATGGGCGCGACCAGCGGGCGCACCATCGACGGGTGGCCGCCAAGGCTGGTCAGCCCGAACGCGGCCGACACTTCGCGCACGGCCAGGTAGACGATCAGCAGACGGCCGGTGGTGGCTGACTTGATCTTGGCGATGCTGGCCTGCGCGTGTTCCTTGAGGCCGAAGCGTTCGAGCAGGCCGATGGCCGCCAGTGGCAGCAGCAGGATCATCGGCAGGTTGCGCGTTTTGATGAAGGCGGTGCCGAGCGAGGCGAGCAGCGCTTCGACCGGCATCGACACGGCCAGTCCGGTGGCCGCGCAGGCGGCGACGACCACCAGCACGGGATGCACGCGCAGCACGAAGCCGACGATGATGACGGCGACGCCGATGAGCGGCCACAGGTTGACTGCTGATTGCATGGTTTCTCCGGTAGACCCGTCAGGGGGGCGAGGAATCTTACCCGATACCGGGGCGGCGCCCTATTCTTCTTCGGGCTCCACACCGGTGATGCGGATAGCGACGAAATGGCGCTTGTCGTAGCGGGAATTGAACTGGTACTCGACCTGGATGTCGGCCTGCCGTCCATAGACGGTGAATTCTCCGGACATCGACTTGACACGTACGTCTTTACGGATCAACTCCGTGCCCTTGGTGACGCACGCAACGACCCGCGAGATGTTATGGTCGATGAATTCCATCGAGGTGTTCTTCATCATCCACTCGCAGATTGCGCGGCCTTTCGCATCCATGGCGGAGGGCTTGCAGCTCTTCGACATCACGGTATTGACGCCGCCATACTGCTTCTCCAGTTCCATCGAGCGCTTTTCGCCGACTGCGATGCCTTCGGCAAAACTGTCGATCACCGCGCACATCGGGTCTGGCGTTGTTTGCGCCACGGCGACCGGGCAGATGGCGCACAGCGCTGCGCCGGCGAGCATGGCAGGAATTGATTTCATGTTCTTCCCAAAAAAACAGCCCCGCACATCTTGCGACATGCGGGGCAGGTAGCGGCATCAGGTCGATGCTTAGAACGTCGCTTTCAGCTGCACGCCCAGGGTGCGTGGCTCGTTGACGATACCGGTCAGGTTGTCGAAGTCGATCGCGCCGACCGACTGCACCTTGTCGGTGATGTTGCGCGCAAAGGCCGCCACTTCGTAGTTATCCCACTTGTAGCCCATGCGCAGGCCGCCTTCAACCAGCGACTTGGCTTTGTATTCCTTGGCTTCGTACAGGAACATATTGTAGGTGCTGCGGTAGGCCCAGTCGGTGTAGGCAAAGAATTCGCCATCGGCCACCGGCACGCTGTAGCGCAAGGTGAAGTTGCCTTGCCACTTCGGTGCGCGCGGCAGCGGATTGCCGTTCAGTTTCTGCGTGTACGCAAACGGGCCTGCCACGCCGGTCGGCGTGCAACCATTCACACCCTTGGTGTTCGGCTCGTTGCCGCAGGTCTGGACGAACAGGTCCGAATCCTTGATCTCGGTGTTGTTGTAGCTGCCGCCCAGGGTCATGCGCAGTGCGTCCGACAGGTTGGCCTGGAAATCCAGCTCCACGCCCTGCCCGGTCACCTTGTCGGCGTTGATCAACTGGTTCATGTTGATCTGGCCGGAACCGGCGGTCAGCTGCTTGTCCTTGACGCGGTACTGGAACACGCTGGCCGACAAACGCGCGCGGCGGTTGAACAGGTCCTGCTTGATGCCGGCTTCGTACGACAGCACTTTTTCGGCTTCGGCGAACGATGGACGATCGGCCAGGCCGTTCAGGCGGCCCTGCATGCTCGGTGCGCGATAGCCGGTGGCGATGCGGGCGAACAGGTTGGAATCGGCGCTGAGGGCGTAGGTGCCCGAGATATCCCAGCTGACGTTCTTCGAGTCGTTGCTGATGCCGAAAGGACCGGCAGTGGTCAACTCAACCCGCTTGGCGGCGAAGTTCTTCTTGTCGTTGGTGTAACGCAGGCCGCTGCGCACCTTGAACTTGTCGGACACGGTGTAGTTCAGCGAACCGAAAGCCGCCCACGATTTGGTGTCCTGGGTCTGGGTCGCGAAGAACGGGTTCTGCGGGTTGCCGGGCGCGAGCGAGTCGAAGCTGATGCTGTCGATCTGGATGTCTTCGTTGAAGTAGAACAGGCCGGCGATCCACTGCAGCGGGCCGCTGTTAACCGACTCCGCGCGGAACTCCTGGGTGAACTGGCGGTGCTTCGGCAGCACGTCCGCGGTTTCGACCACAAACGGGATGAACGCGGCCTGGTTGGCGTAGCCCGGTCCCATTGGCTGCGCGTACACGGCGCCGTAGCCGCCGTCGACGTCGGCGCGACTGTAGAAATCGGCCGACTCGTAACCGGTGATCGAGTGCAGCGTCACGCCGGAGAGGTCCAGGCGCAGGCGCATGCTGGCGCCTTCGGTGCTCAAGCGCTGCTCGTTTACGCCGTCGGTGTCGTAACGGCTGTATTCGAAGCCGTCGACCAGTTCATTGCTGCCTTTTTTGAGGATGTTCGAGCGGAACAGGGTGGCGCTGCCATCCATGTCGCGCGCATGCACGTTGAACAGGGCGCTGAAGGCGCTGGTCGGCTTGACCAGCACTTGCAGGCGCAGCGCGTCGTCGTGGTAGCCTTCGAAATTCTTGGTGCCGTTGCCCGGACGGCCGTTGTGAACGCGGTCGTCGCGGTTCTGCGACTGCACCGAGATGCGCGCGGCGACAGTGTCGCTGATCGGCAGGTTGACCGCGCCTTCCAGGTTGCGTGCGCGGTAGTTGCCGATGCCGATGGTGGCGTAGCCGTCGGACTTGCCGATCTGCGGCTTGGCCGAGTCGAACTTGATCACGCCGGCCGGGGAGTTACGGCCGAACAGGGTGCCCTGCGGACCGCGCAGCACTTCGACCTGGTCCACGTCGAACACCGGGAAGCCCTTCAACATCGGGCTTTCCTGCACGATGTCGTCGACCACCAGGCCGACCGGCTGCGATGCGTTCAGGTCAAAGTCGGTATTGCCCTGGCCACGGATGTAAAAACGCGGGAATGAACGGCCGTAGTCGGATTCGATGTTCAGGCTTGGCGTGCGGCCCGACAGGAAGCGGATGTCCTGCCCGCCCGAGGTCAGCACGTCGAGCTTTTCGCCTTTGAGCGTGGTGATCGCCATCGGCACATCCTTGATGTTCTCGGAACGGCGTTGCGCGGTCACGATGACGGTTTCCAGCTGGCCGGCTTGCGGCCTGGCTTGTTCGGCTGGCTTGTCCTGTGCCATCGCAACGTGCAACGGAAAGGCGCTGGCGACGGCCAGGGCGATCAGCGAACGGGTGGCGAACTGCTTGCTCTTGATTGTCATGTAGGTAATTCCTTAGGTCGATGAACCATTTGATGAAACCTGCGTCCCGGTTCGCATCGGCATGGGCCAACCCTGGCTTTCAAGCGCCTTGCAGCGCACAAAATGGCCCTGATCACCCTGCTGCGACTGCGCTCCCGTCCGTATTTTGTTGCTGCTTGGGCATCGTAGCATGAAAAGAATTGACCCGAAATCATGGTAATTGCGTTTTCATTTATATTTCGATCATATAAATGACGAAGCAAAATCGTATTTGCCATACATATTAGTGCTGATGCATAGTTCTAAAACTGTGCCTGTGCCATTTGGCGCAGCGCAATATTCCCTAGCCATACGCAATCCCGGGCATAGCGAACATGGCGATACCGCCGGACCGGCCAGAGGGGCCTGGCGAGCAAGGTTCTGCACAAAAAGACGCGTGATTTTCGCCACATGAGTTGTTGCAACAATACGACATAGTTCGCCAGGAAAATTGCCATGAACCAACTTAGTGCATCCGCCAGCCGCTTGAAGGCCGTGGCCGGGCTGGGCCAGCAAATCTGGCTCGACAACCTCAGTCGCGATGTGATCGCATCGGGCCAACTGGCGCGCTCGATCGCCGACGACGGCATCAAGGGCGTGACCTCGAATCCCTCCATTTTTTGCAACGCGATCCGCAACGACCCCGCCTACCGGGCCGCGCTGCCGGCGCTGCGCGCGGCCTACCCTGAACCGGAAGCGCGTTTCGAAGCGCTGGTGCTGCCCGATGTGCAGGCCGCGTGCGACCTGTTTGCACCCCTGTACACCGCCAGCGGCGGCCGCGCCGGTTTTGTGAGCTTTGAAGTCGCGCCGCGCCTGGCGCACGATTGCGCCGCCACCGTGGCCGATGCGGTGCGCCTGTGGGCGGCGATCGGCCGGCCGAATGCGATGATCAAGATTCCCGCCACCGAGGCGGGCATCGCGGCGCTCGAAGAAGTGATCTATGCCGGCATCAACGTCAACGTCACCCTGATTTTCAGCGCCACCCAGCTGGCCGCCGTGCGCGCGGCGCACCGGCGCGGACTGGCGCGCCGCCTGCAAGCCAAACTGTCGGTGCAGCGCATCGCCAGCGTGGCCAGCATGTTTATCAGCCGGGTCGACGCCGCCGTCGACGCGCTGCTGCCGCCAGCCGCGGCGGCCCTGCGCGGCAAGGCGGCCATTGCCGCAGCGCGCGTGGCGTATCACGCGTTCAGGAACGACGCCGGCTTTGCCATCTTCACCGCCTTCGGCGCCACGCCGCAATGGCTGCTGTGGGCCAGCACCGGCGTCAAGGATCCGGCCATGCGCGACGTGACCTACGTTGAAGAATTGATCGGCGCGGACACCGTCAATACGGTACCCGATGCGACCCTGGCGGCCTTTCGCGAGCACGGCGAAGCGCGCCTGTCGCTCATCGAGGACGTCGACCAGGCGCGCGCCGTCTTGACGCAACTGGGCCGGCACGGCATCGCACTCGATACAATTGGTAACGACCTCTTGCGCGCCGGCCTGACACAATTCGAGCAAGCACACGCCAATTTGCTGGCTTTGCTTGCTTAGTGTCGTTAAGCTTACGCATTCCTTTCGCCCCATCTCAGCCGGTGTGCCGGGTACAATATCGCTTTCCAGGAGTTAAGTCATGAAATTAAAGCAACTTAGTATCACGATCGCGGCGCTGTGCGTCGCCGCCAGCGCCACGGCTGCCGACCCGAAACTGGGGATCGTGTACGACGCCGGCGGCAAGTTCGACAAGTCGTTCAACCAGTCCGCTTTCGAAGGCGCCGAGCGCTTCAAGAAAGAGACCAACATCAAATACATCGAGGCGCAGGCAAGCAGCGATACGCAAGCCGAGCAAGTGCTGCGCGGCCTGGCGCGCAAAAAGCTCGACCTGATCGCCGCCGTCGGCTTCTCGCAGACGCAGGCCGTGCAGAAGGTCGCGCAGGAATTCCCGAACGTGCGCTTCGTGCTGATCGACGCCGTCGCCAAGGGCGCGAACGTCAACTCGATCCTGTTCAAGGAAGAAGAAGGCTCGTACCTGGCCGGCGTGGCCGGCGCCATCGCGTCGAAGTCGAAGAAAATCGGTTTCGTGGGCGGCATGGACATTCCGCTGATCCGCACTTTCGCCTGCGGCTACAGCCAGGGCGCCAAAGCGACCAATCCGAAAATCGAAGTCATGCAAAACATGGTCGGCACCACCAGCGCGGCCTGGAACGACCCGGCCAAGGGCGGTGAGCTGGCGCGCGCGCAGTTCGACCGCGGCGTGGACGTTGTCTTCGCCGTTGCCGGCGGCAGCGGCATGGGCACCCTGCAGACAGCCAAGGAAAAAGGCAAGCTGGCCATCGGCGTCGACTCGAACCAGAACTACCTGCATCCGGGTACCATGCTGACCTCCATGGTCAAGCGGGTCGACCTGGCGATCTACGATTCTTTCATGCAGATGAAGAACAATACCTGGAAAGCCGGCGTCACCTACAAAGGCCTGAAAGAAGGCGGCGTCGATTGGGCGCTGGACAAGGATAACCGTGCGGTCGTCACGCCGGAAATCGAAAAGCGCGTCAACGAAGCCAAGGCCAATATCATCAGCGGCAAGGTCAAAGTGGTCGACTACCGCGCTGGCAGCAGCTGCCCGGTCTAGATTCTCCCCCGCTTCTCAGAAAAGCGCGCCGCACCAGTCTTGACTGGTCCGGCGCGCTTTTGAACTCATTTACCTTTATCTCTTACCACTGACCGCTATGCAGCCAGCTGTAGAATTTCGCAATATCTGCAAAGCCTTCGGGGCCGTGCAGGCGAACGCCGACGTCAGCTTCTCCATCGCCAAGGGCTCGATCCATGGCGTGATCGGCGAGAACGGCGCCGGCAAGTCGACCCTCATGAGCATCCTGTACGGCTACTACAATGCCGACAGCGGCGAACTGCTGATCGACGGCCAGGCGCAGGATATCCGCACCAGCCAACAGGCGATCGCCCTCGGTATCGGCATGGTGCATCAGCACTTCATGCTGGTCGAGAATTTCACGGTGCTCGACAACGTCATGCTGGGCGCCGAAGGCGGCTTCAAGCTGGCCTCGCAGCGCGCCGCCGTCGAAGCGAAGCTGCGCGAGATCTGCACCCGCTACCGTCTCGACGTCGACCCGCTGGCCAAGATCGAAGACCTGTCGGTCGGCGCGCAGCAGCGCGTCGAGATCCTCAAGCAGATCTACCGCAGCGCCAATATCCTGATCCTGGACGAGCCGACCGCCGTGCTGACCGCGCAGGAGACCGCGTCGCTGTTCGAAATCCTGCGCCTGTTCAAGGAACAGGGCAAGACCATCGTGCTGATCACCCACAAGCTGGGCGAAATCATGGACATTACCGACCAGGTAACCGTGATGCGCGCCGGGCGCGTGGTGGGCGCGGTACAAACCGCGACGACCTCGAAAGAAGAACTGGCCAACATGATGGTGGGCCGCCCGATCCAGGGCGAACTGCCGCGCGCAGCCTATAATCCCGGCGCCACCGTGCTGGAAGTGGCCGGCCTGCAGTTGCAGGACGCCGCTGGGGTGCGCCTGCTGGCCGATATCGGCTTCACCCTGCGCGCGGGCGAAATCGTGGCCATTGCCGGCGTGTCGGGCAACGGCCAGAGCGAATTGATGCAGATTTTGTCGGGCATGCGCCTGCCGAGCGGCGGCAAGGTCGCCTTCCTCGGCGCCGAACTGCCCTACGCCAGGCGCTCCGACGCCGACGGCTTGCCGGCCACGTTCCGCAAGCTCGGGATCGGCCATGTGCCGGAAGACCGCCTGCGCGACGGCGTGATCAAGGATTTTTCGGTCATGCAGAACACCGTGTTCGGCTACCAGGACCGGGTCTGCAACCGCTGGGGCCTGTTCGACTTCAAGGCCATCGCGGCGCGCTGCGCCGGCCTGCTCAAGGCCTTCGACGTGCGTCCGGCCAATCCGGACCTGCGTATCGGCCTGCTCTCGGGCGGCAACCAGCAAAAGGTGGTGATCGCGCGCGAAGTGTCGGCCAAGCCGAAGCTGATGCTGGTCGGCCAGCCGACCCGCGGGGTCGACATCGGCACCATCGAGAGCATCCACACCGAGTTGCTCAAGATGCGCGACGAAGGCGTGGCGATCCTGCTGGTATCGGTGGAACTGGAAGAAGTGCGGGCGCTGGCCGACCGCATCATCGTCATGTCCGGCGGACGCATTACCGGTGAACTCAAGATTGAAGAATTCGACACTACCCGCATCGGGCTGCTGATGGGCGGGATGCACAAAACATGAAAACGACCGAACTCCCACGCTGGGCAAGCGCGTTTGTCCTGCCTGTACTGAACCTGCTGTCGGCTTTGCTGGTGGCCGCGCTGGTGATCCACCTGCTCGGCGAAAGCCCGACCGAATCGCTGCGCATCCTGATCGACAGCGCCGTCATCAACCCGGAGGGCCTGAGCTACACGCTGTTCTACGCCAGTACCTTCATCTTTACCGGCCTGTCGGTATCGATCGCCATGAAGGCGGGCCTGTTCAACATCGGCAGCGAAGGCCAGATGTACGTCGGCGGCCTGGGACTGACCGTGGTCATGCTCACGCTCGACCACTCCCTGCCCGCCTGGCTCCTGATTCCCGCCGCCATGCTCGGCAGCGCGGTGTTCGGCGCGGCCTGGGCCTGGCTGCCCGGCTATCTGCAGGCCAGGCGCGGCAGCCATGTGGTGGTCACGACCATCATGTTCAACTTCATTGCGGCCAGCCTGATGAACTTCATCATCGTCAAGTACCTGATCCCGGAAGGCCAGCAAAACCCGGCCAGCCGCGTGTTCTCGGACGCCGGCGCCATGCCGCGCCTGAACGAATGGTTCCCGGTCCTGGGCGACACGCCGCTCAACGTCAGCTTCCTGATCGCCATTGCCGCCCTGGTCATCTACGGCGTGATGGTGTGGCGCTCCTCGTGGGGCTACCAGTTGCGCGCCACCGGTCTGAATCAAAGCGCGGCGCATTATGCGGGCGTGTCGATCAGCCGCATGATCATCGTGGCGATGCTCATTTCGGGCGCGCTGGCCGGCCTGGCCGCAGTCAATTCGGTCATGGGCTCGACCCACTACCTGAGCCTGAACTTCCCGGCCGGCGCCGGTTTTATCGGCATCGCGATCGCGCTGATGGGACGCCAGCACCCGGTCGGCATTTTCCTGTCGAGCGTCTTGTTCGGTGCACTGATCCAGGGCGGCTTCGACCTGTCGCTGGAAAAACCGAACATCCCGCAGGAGACCTTCATCTTCATCCAGGGGCTGATCATCCTGTTCTGCGGCGCGATGGAAAATCTGTATGCGCCCGCTGTCCTGAAGCTGCTTAACATTCGCAAAGGATAAGCCATGTTCGAAGACCTCCATTTAGCCAGCATTGTCGTCTCCACGATCCGCAATGCCCCCGTCCTGATTTTCGCCGCCATGGCCGGCCTGTTCGCCGAACGCAGCGGCGTGGTCGACATCGCGTTAGAGGGAAAAATCCTCGCCAGTGCGTTCGTCTCGGCCGCTGTCGCCTTCACCACGCAGAACGCCTGGTACGGCGTGGCTGCCGGCGTGGCCGTATCGGCCGCACTGGCGCTGTTGCAGGGTTACGTGAGCATTACCCAGAAGGGCAACCAGCTGGTGGGCGGCATTGCGATCAACATCGCCATGAGCGGCCTGACTTTCGTGCTGGCGCAGTTCTTCTACCAGCAGGGTGGCCGCACGCCGGACCTGGGCCAGGCGCGCCTGTTCGACATTGTCTTGCCGGGCACCCAGGCGCTCGAAGGCATTCCTTTCATCGGCTGGTTCTACGGCCACGTGATCGGCGGCCATTCGGCGCTGGTGTACCTGGCGTTCGCGCTGATTCCGCTGGTGCATTGGGTGATCTATCACAGCCGCTTTGGCCTGCGCCTGCGCGCCTGCGGAGAAAACCCGCACGCGGCCGACGCGGCCGGCATCAGTGTCGCCACCACGCGCTACATGGCGATGCTGGTGGCCGGCATCCTGTGCTCGTTCTCGGGTGCCTACCTGGCGATTGTGCAAAGTGGTTTCTTCCTGCGCGATATGTCGGCCGGCGCCGGCTACCTGGCGCTGACGGCGCTGGTGTTCGGTAACTGGCGTCCGATGCACACGGCGCTCGGCTGCATGATGTTCGGTTTCTTCAGCGCGGTGCAGATCCAGATCGAAGGCGTGGACTTGCCGGGCATCGGCCGCATTCCGGGCTCGCTGATCCAGATGGTGCCGTACGTGGTCACCGTGATCGTGCTGGCCGGCCTGATGGCCAAGTCGGTGGCGCCGAAAGCGATCGGCAAACCGTTCGTCAAATCGCGTTAACGTGCTGACAAGGCGCATGGCGAAGCGCAACCTCGTCGCCTTCGCCTGTCTGCTCTCACTGGGATTCGGGGCGCTGTTAGGCGCTGGCGAATACCTCAGTTCTCCCGCGCGGCGCCAGATCGGCGCCGCGCCACCCGACTTCCCCGCTTCCTCAGTTACCATTCCCAGCGCCGCCGGTCCTGTGCGCGGCTGGATGATGCGCGGTACGGCCGGCGCCGGCACGGTCCTGCTGCTGCACGGCGTGCGCGGCAACCGACTGCAGATGCTGGACCGGGCGCGCTTTCTCTCTCGTCTGGGCTACGGCGTGCTGCTGATCGACCAGCAGGCGCACGGCGAAAGCGCCGGTGAGCGCATCAGTTTCGGCGTGCGCGAGGCAGACGGGGTGCGCGCGGCGCTGGCGTTCCTCAAGCGAGAACAACCCAGCGAACGGATCGGCGTGATCGGCATGTCGCTCGGCGCCGCTGCGCTGGTGCTGTCGAAACCCGGACGCGAGATCGATGCGCTGGTGATCGAGGCGATGTACCCGACGATTGAAGAAGCCATCGACAATCGCCTGCGCCTGTATCTGGGCAGCGCGGGCGGCAAGCTGGCGCCACTGTTGCTATGGCAGGTGCCGCTGCGGCTGGACCTGACCCTGGAGCAGCTGCGGCCGATCGACGCGGTCGGCGCGCTGGCCTGCCCTACGCTGGTGGTGGGCGGGGAATTCGACCGCCATACCAGCGAAGCGGAGACACGCCGCATCTATGCCGCCGTGCCGGAACCGAAGCAGTTGTGGATCGTACCCGGCGCGGCGCACACCGACTTTCATGGCCTGGCAAAGCACGAGTATGAGGCGCGCATCGGCCAATTCATGGAAGTCTATTTACGCAGCGGATCAGTCGCCGGCCAGGCGCGTTGACCGTCCCAGGGTCCAGGCAAACGCCACCCCGGCCGAGGCGCCGGACTTCTTCTTCATCAGCGGACTGTCTTCGTTGGCAGCGCTGGCGTAACTTTCAAGGCGCATAAAGCCGAACACGCGCACGTCCTCGTTGATCATGCGCGAGGCGCTTGCGCCCACACGCGTGAGCATCAGTCCCGCGTCGGACTGGTAAGCCGGCCGCGCGGACGTGGCGTATTGGGGCTGCACTTCGTAGAAGTAGCGGTTCACTTTTTTGTCGCCGATGACGACGCCCGCGTTGGCATCGAAGGTCCACAGGCCATCGGCGCTGCGCATCTCGTACACCACCTTCGGTTCGAACGTGAAGCCCTGCGTGCGCACGCCGGCGCGCGCTTCGATCACGGCGCGCAGCGGGATGTCGAGGCGGATCCGGCTCGACGCGCTCGGCTCGGCGATGCGCACTTTCAGGCGCGGCCCGAATTCGAGCAAGGTGCCCAGGTTGGGCATGCCGGAGCGCGCCGCCACGTCGTCGGAGCGGGCCGGCAGCGAGGCGGCCAGGCCAACGTCGAGTTCCACCGCTTCGCGCTTGACCAGGCGTGCGCCGATGCCGGATTGGTCGGCGCGAAATACCTTGCCGCGGTAGATCAAGAACGGCAGCAGCAAGCCGCGCGTGGAGCGGTCGGCCGCACCGGGGTAGGCTGGGGTGGAGGCGACGCCGCCGAGGACGCCGGCTTCCCACAGGGGTAGCGGTTTGCTGTTGGCGGGTGCGGCGGAGGCGGCGATGGGGAGAGCCAAAATGATGACGGCGAGTTTTGGGGCTGGCTTCATGAGGATGCTCACGGGTGGATCAGCGAACTTGGGTTCCCGCCTTCGCGGGAACGACGAAGGCGGCGGAATGGCGATTACTCAATCACCGGAGGGACGATTTACGGCCAGATGGTTTGCAGCAGCGACGCCAGATGGTAGCCGCCTTTGACCAGCTGCGTCCTGGCCAGCGCGGAACTCGGCACCGGGTAGTTCGATCCCATCTCCAGCCCAAAGGTATAGTAGGTCTCGCCCTTGCGGTTGGTCTGCTTGCCGATCGCACCCGGCGTTACATCCGAATACGCCAGCTTGGACGCGGCCAGCGCGTCGTCCGCCCACTGGTACGGCCAACTGGTCGCGTCGCCCGTGTTCATCGCCACCACCGGTTTGCCTTCGATGACCTTTTGCGCGAACTGCTCCGGCGTCTTGGTGCTGATGCGGCGCATCGCGTAATCGACCACGGTGCTGTCCCAGTACGAGTGGAACGGCCGCGTGGTCCACTTCTGGGCACCCGGCGGCAGGGGCTTGGCTTCGCCCTCGATCAGCTTCGCGCTGAGCGACGTGAGCTTGTCGTCGTCGAGCAGCAGGCTGTTGCCGCCGCGCGAATCGTAGATATTCAGGCTGTCGACCTCCTCGTGCTGTTTCGGCACCACGAACTTGCCATCCTTGCCGACAAACGCCGCGCCCACATGCAGCGGCTGGTGGATGTCGCCGGTCATGTGCGCCACCAGCAGCAAGGCCTGGCGTCGGGTCAGCTTGTTGGGATTGAGCGCCGGATCGGTCTTGCCCTGCAAGACGGCGATGGCCTGCTTGAGCGTTTGCACGATGTCGACATCGGCCGTGCCCACCTCGCCGTCATGATAGTGCTCGTTCTGGAACGGGATGTCGGTGTAGTGATATTCGCTGTGGCGCGGATTGACCGCCGTGTAAGCGTTCATCTCGGCGGTCGGCGGCGTGTAGCCGACGCCGCCCTTGGCGCTGTCGGCCCATACCGTGATCGATTCGAGGCTCTCGCCCGGCAGCAGCAAGGCCGCTACCTGCTTCTCGGCGTTGCTGCCCTTGATCAGTTTTTCGGCGATGGCGCCGACCGCGCGGTGCCCCTCGGCGCCCCAAGCCAGCGCCTCGGCCGACACGAAGGCGGCGGACAGCGCCAGTACACAAGCCAGTTTCTTCATCATTCATTTCCCTTGTTCGGTTTTGGATAGTCTTTGCCAATCTCGATTGGCGCCGCGTATGAGGAACTCCACGCCTGCTCGTGCAGCGCGCCGAGGCGCTGCGCCATTTTCTCGTTGCGCAGCACGACTTCGAGATTGCGCGACTTGTCGAAGTAGCCGCCAGCCCAGTTGCTGGTGCCGACCCAGGCCAGCTTGCCGTCTATCGTCATGGTCTTGCTGTGGATGACGCGCGCGAACGGAATCGGCCCGCTCGACGCCACCGGCAAGGTGACGATGCGCACCTCCACGTTCGGCAGCAGCGCCAGGCTTTTGAGGTAGGCGATGCCGGGTTGGTCGGTGTTCCAGTTCGATACCATCAGCTTGATTTTCACGCCGCGCGCAGCGGCCGCGCGCACCGCATTGTCGATCACGCCATAGTACGGACGCGTGTTGTCAGGTCCGTAGCCGAGCGGCACATAGTCGAGCAGCTGGATGCGCACCTCGCTGCGCGCGTCCGCCAGCAGCGCCGGCAGCACCACTTCGGAATCGGCCACGCCGGGCGGGTTGTACGCCGCCGGGCTGGCGACCAGTTGCGCAGCTTGCGGCGATACCGCAACGGCTGTCGTCGCAACTGCGGCGCGCGGCACCGCCAGCTTGGCCGCCAGCAGCGATTGCGCCTGCCAGTCACGCTCGAAGACGGCGTGTACCTGCGCCACCATGGCCGCGTCGGTAATCAACAGGCCCGTTTCGTGGATGTGGGTAAAGGCGCGCCAGTCGAAGTTCTGGCTGCCGATGAAGGCTGCCTTCTTGTCCACCGCAAGGTACTTGGCATGGATGATGCCGGTGCCGGTCAGCTGCGCGTAGTCGAGCACGCGCATCTCAAGGTTGGGGATCTTGCGCAGCCGCTCCAGGGTGGCCGGATCGGACAGCACGACGCCCTTCTTGTCGAGCAAAAAGCGGATCTTCACGCCGCGCGCGCCGGCCGCTTCCAGGCGTTCGAGCACCTTCTCGAACGGCGTGCCGGTCTTGCTGATGGCGTAGAACTGGCCGATCACGATCTCGCTGCGCGCCTCGTCGAACAGCTGCGTCCAGACCGCGGCGCTGCTACGCAGGTCGGCGTTGACGAGCGTCGTTTCGACCGGCGCGGTCTGCACCAGTTCATAGCCGGGGATGGAAAACCCGGCCTGCGCGTGCGGTCCCAGGACCAGCGCAAGCAGTGCGGCCAGGCCGCGCCGGAGGGGCGTCATTGGACCGTCCCGATGCGACCCGGCGGCGTGTCGCTGCCCGCCGGCTTGCCGGCCTTGTCTTGCTTGATCAGGAACTGCACCACGGCGTCGATATCGCGGATCTGCGTATCGCGCTTGTTGGTGGCGGCGGCAAAGGCGGGGAAGCTGTCGCCGCCTTCGGCCAGGAAGTTGTTCGCGGCCACGCGATAGATGGCGGCGTCGTCGATCGGCTTGCCGTTCAGGGTGACGCTGTCGCGCACGACGCGCTGTCCTTTCGGCGCGGCCTTGTTCCAGCGATAGCTCAAGCCATCCGACACCTGCAGCACCGAGACGCTGCTCGCGCCCGGGCGCGCCCATTGCTGTTCGAGCAGCGCGCGCAGTTGAGCGCCGCTCATGTCCATGACCACGATGGTGTTCCCGAACGGGAGCACGATCTGCACGTCGCCGTAAGTGGCGGTGAGATTGGCTTCGACGTCGAGATCCTGGCGCATGCCGCCCATGTTCATGAAGCCGACCTGCACGCCCTGCGATTCGGTGGCGGACAGCACGGCGTCGGCGATCAAGCCACCCAGCACGGTTTCGCCGCCCGCGCTTTCCTTGCGGTGGATCGAGCGCACAGCCACGCGCGCGACTGGCCGCCCAAGGGCCTGCTCGCTGCGTTCCTTCGCTTGCTTGAGGAAGGCCGACACGCGTTCATCCGGTGGATACTGGCCCGGTTTCATGATCACGTTGCGCACCGCGATGTCGCCCACCGCGCCGCTGGCCGGATCGACCATCATCTTGATGCGCGAGAGGACATGGCCGCCCATCTCGCCCTGGGTCACCACGCGCCCGTCGACCTTGCACTGGAAGCCCGTGTGCGAGTGGCCGCTGACGATCACGCGAATGGCTGGATCGAGCTTCTTGACGATGTCGACCACCGGACCTTTAAGCCCGCTGCAATCGGGCTTGTCGAACGGTTCCGGCGTGGTCCCGCCTTCGTGAATGAGCACCACGAACACCTGCGCTCCCTGCGCGCGCATGGCGGGGATGACGCGGTTGATCGCAGTCGCTTCATCTTCGAATGTCAGGCCGACGATGCCCGAGGCCAGCACCACGGAGGCGGTGTTGCGCAACACGGCGCCGATCAGGCCGACCTTGACGCCCTTGACGTCTTCGATCCGGTAGGCCGGCAGGAACGGCTTGCCGGTGGCGTCGTCGATCACGTTGGCGGCCAGGTAGCTAAAGCCGGCGCCACGGAAGTCCTTGGTGAACTGGCAGGCTTTTTCGGGGCGCACCGACTCGCAGCCGCCGCGCTGCTGGCGCAGCAGTTCGGCGCGGCCGTTATCGAATTCGTGATTGCCGACCGAGGAGATGCGCATGCCGGCCATGCTCAAGGCTTCGAGCGCCGGTTCGTCGGCCCACATCGACGACATGGCGGGCGAGGCGCCAATCAGGTCGCCGGCGCCGACGAACAACAGCTCCTTGTCTTCGCGGCGCCAGGCTTGCACGGCGGCGGCGATGGTGTCGACCCCGCCCGCTTGCACGGTTTGCTGGCCGCTGGCGTGGATGCTGTTGTACTGGAATTTGGTGGCGTCGAGGTGGCCGTGGAAGTCGTTCAGCGCAACCAGGTTGATCTCGATCTGGGTCGTCGGGCGCGTGGCGCAGCCCGCCGACAGGAAGGCCGCGGCGAGCGCGGCGCAAAGGGGCCTTGAGAATAGTGTCATAGGTAGTAGGATAACCGAAGAGCGCGGGCCGCAGCGGACGCTACGCCCCTTGAAATGTATCGGGAATGTATCGCGCGGGACGAAAAAAAACGGCCAGTGTCGCCACCGGCCGTTCCTTGAATTACTTAGCTACGCATCAGAATTCGTACTTGACGGTCGCCTGGATGGCCCACTGCGATTCGCCCTTGGTCTGGCGAACGTCGAGCGATTCGACGTTGTCGCGTACCTTGTAGATGTACTTGCCGTTTTCCATGCCGACGTAGTCGACGAAGCTGCGCGCCTGGGCGCCGGCGCCCTGGAAGGCCACTTCATTGATACGGCCCCATTTCTTGTTCAGCAGGTTGCCCACGTTGAAGAAGTCGAGGCTGAACACGGCCTTGTTTTTGGCGAACAGACCTGGCAGTTCCTGAGCGATGCGCATGTCGAAGCTGTTGGTCCATGGCGAGAAGTCCGTGTTACGGCCAACCACGCCGCCAGCGGCTTTTTTCAGCACGCTGTTGCTGTTGACCACGCCCCAGAATTTGTCTTCGTTGGCATGATTGCTTGCCGTGTCGCCCCAGAACGCCACCTCGCCCGAACCTGGCGCCGACGGGATGTACATCAGGTCGTTACCACCGGAGCCGTCGCCGTTCAAGTCATTGTTGATGGTCCAGCTGTAAGGTTTACCCGAACGGCCTTCGTAGAACATGCCGAAGCGCGTCTTGTAAGCACCGAAGAAGTTCTTCTGGAAGTTGACGATGGCGTTCACGCGGTTCTTGACCAGGTAGCTCGAATTGGCGTTGACTTCTTCATTCGGATTGAACACCGAACGGCCGGTGAAGTTCGAGTTCGAGGTCGACGAGGTCAGCGGCGAAACTTCCTTGGCGTCCGTGTAGGTGTACGCCAGCGACCAGCCCAGGCCCGAGGTCAGGGGACGGCTGAGCGACATGGTGGCCATGCCGCTGCCGCCTTTGTCGGTCTTTTGCGCCAGCAACACGTTGGCGAACGATTCGTTGCTCAGCGCTTTAGAACGCAGGCCGCCACAGACGGTGCCGCTGTTGATCACGTTACCGGTCGCGCTCCAGCAATCCTTGTTGTAAGCCTGGTTGGTGTAGTACAGATCGCGTCCGTCGCTGCCCTTGCGGGTTGGCGCGCCGAGGTTCAAGTTCTGGTAGTAGATCGCATCTTTGGACTTGACGTGCAGGTATTCCGCGCTGAACACCAGGCCGTACCATGGCAGTTCCATGTCGAAAGCGACGTTCGCTTTCCACACCGACGGCTGGCGCAAGCCTTGCGCCAGGATGTCGACGTTGGCCGCCGGCGTGGAGGCGTTGCCGCCGATGGCGGTCGGTTGCTGGTCCGGATTGGGGCTGAAGATGGTTGCGCCGTTGCACGATGCGAAGTTACCAGTGCCGCAACCGACGGTGGTGGTTGCCACGCCAGGATTGGAGAACGGGTTCGACAGCCAGACAGCGGCAGCATTACCCTGGAACAGGCCGGCGCCACCGCGGATTTGCATCTTGCGGGTGGTGTCGAGCTGGTAGTTGATGCCGAAACGCGGCTGCACCAGGTTCTGGCCATCGAAGGTGTTGGTGTTGTCCATGCCATAGCCGCCTTTTTCGCGCAAGCCGGTCAGCACATTGCCTTCGATTTTCGGTGCAGCGATGGCGTTGTTGCGGCGCGGACGGTCGCTGATGCGGGCAGCGTCGAGGCGCACGCCGGCGGTCAGGGTCAGGCGTGGGCTGATGGTCCAGGTATCCTGCACAAACGCGCCGTAGTTCTTCAGTGCGAAATCGGCCACGGCGTCGTTCAGGTTCACGCCCTGGGCGGCAACCTGCAACTGGTACGAACTTGGACGGCCCTTGCTGAAGTTTTCCAGGATGGCTTGTTCAACCTGGGCCGGCGTCGCATTGGCGCAGGTGGAGAAGGCGAAGCTGTAGGTCCAGGTATTGCTCGGATTCTGGCAGCTGAACGAATAGTTGCCGAAAATGTTTTGCTGGAAGGCGTTGTAGACCTTGTTGTTGCTGTAGTCGGTGCCGAACTTGACTTCATGGGCGCCCAGGGCCCAGTTTGCGCCCAGGTAGATGTCGTCGGTCTTGGTGCCGAGAATGTTACGGTGACGGCTGTTCTCGGTGCCGAAGGCGAGCGAGCGGTTGGTGGTCGGCACCGATGCCGGCGTGCCGGTCGGATTCGGTCCGGTCATCGACAGGCTGATCGACGGCAGGCGCGAGTTCAGGGTCGGCACGCTGTCGTAGTCGCGCTGCGATACTTTGAATTCGCTCGAGAAGGTCGGGGTCCAGTCGGACGTCAGCTGGGCCACGAAGGTTTCGATGGTCTTGTCTTGCGCGAACCACTGCGAATTGAGCGACAGGCCGGTGGCGGAAATGCCGGCAAATTGCGGCTCGGACTGCGACGTCTTCGAGTAGCGGAACATGGCGCGGTGGTCGTCGTTGATGTTCCAGTCGACCTTGACCAGCGCATCTTCCACATTCAGCTTGGCGCCGCTTGGCACCTCGGTGGTGCCGGCATTGAGGCCGTAACGGTCCTTGGCAATGCGTTGGGCCGATGAGATCAGCAGCGGCGAAATGCCGACGTTGGTCAGCGAGCTGCCCAGCGGGCCGAAGGCCGGCGCGGCGCGGCTCGATTCGAGCTTCTCGTAGTTGGCGAAGATGAACAGCTTGTCCTGGATCAGCGGTCCGCCCAGGGTGAAGCCGGCGGTGGTGTCCTTGGTCGAGGGCGGCGCGTAGTAAGTGTCGTTGGCGTTGTTGTAGCGGTCGCCCGACATCTTGTCGTTACGGAACACGTAATACAGGCTGCCCTTGAGGGTGTTGGTGCCGGACTTGGTGACGGCATTGATGTTGCCGCCGGTGTAGCCCTTTTGCGTAACGTCGTAATTGGCGACGTTGACTTGCACGGTCTGGATCGCTTCGATCGAGATCGGCTGCTTGGCGGTCGGGCTGCCGTTCGATTCGAGGCCGAAGGTATCGTTCACGGCCACGCCGTCGATGGTCAGCGAGTTGTAGCGCGAGTTCTGGCCGGCCACGGAGATTTCGCCGCGTTCCTTGTCGGTCTGGGCCACGCGCGGGTCGGCGCGGGCGTAGTCCTGCAGGTTGCGCTGGATCGATGCCTGGGTGGCGATTTCGGTCGAACCGAGGCTGGTGCCCGAGCCCATGCTGGTTTTCGAGAATTTTTCGGAGCGGGCAGCCGAACCGGCGATGGTCACGGTCTGCATCGGCGCGCCCAGGGTGGCGTCGATGGAAGCGGTCTCGGCCAGCTGGATGAACACGCCTTCGCGTTTTTCGGTGATGCCGTCTTTGGTGACGATGATCGTGTACGGGCCGCCCGAACGCAGACCGCGCGCCACATAGCGCCCTTCGCCATCGGTGACGACATTGCTGACGGAACCGGATTCGGCGTGGACGATGGATACGGTCGCGCCGCTGGCCGGCTTGCCGTCGGCGGCGGAAATGCGCCCGCCGATGGCCGACGTGGTGTTCTGCGCCATGGCCGGCAAGGTCGCCAGCGCGATCGATAGCGCCAGCGCCAGCTTGGTGACCTGCATCCGATTATGTTTGATCATTGTGTAACCCCAAAAAAAGACATGTTATGGTGGGAAAGCGGCGATGCTTTCCCTCTGTACTTTGTTGCAAATCTGCGCTGGCGGCGCGGATTGGCGCCGCCACGAAAAACCAGTCGCATCAACGCGATGCCGTTCTTGTTCTCATCGGCCAGGTCCGTCAAGCGAGCGCGCTCGACCGCGACAATGTCCTGCGCAGCGCGCAAGTCTACTGACTTAATATGTCACCAGCATGACCAAGTGGCGACTGGCAAGATTGCTTCGTGGATCATCCTCAGGCAACTATGCAGCACTGGCTGCGCGGCTGACAAATACCATTTCATTTATGCATTTATATATCGATCATATAAATTCATGCATAAAGTAGTGCTAGAAGGGGTTCCTGAGACGTGTTTCCGGGCTTGTGGCCTTGGCGGGATTATAAATCCTACGTTCTGAGGTGAAATCCTTTCATACAGAATTTCGACAAACGTTTGCCCGGACACGCAAATGTGTAGCGGGACGGCCACACACTTTCCATTACGTAAATCATTTTTTACAACTAAAGCGGGGAGATTTGGGCTAACTCAAGATCGCACGGGAGGGGTTGTGCTGAGTTTGGGAGGTGGGAGCGGGAAAACGGCAAAACGCCATCGCCTCCGGCAGTACCGGAGGCGATGCGGGCAAGTCAGCGCGCGCGCGGCGTGGCGCTGACGTCCGTCGGCCAGCTTGCCACCTGCGCTTCAAAGCGCGCAAAGCGCTCGTCGAGCTGGCGCGTCAGGCGCTGCTTTTGCTGCTCCGGCAAAAAGGCGTAGCGCACGCCGTTGTACGAGACCTTCTTGATTTCGGCGTACGAAGGCTGGTAGCGGCTGGCGAACAGCGTGTATTCCTGCGACAGGTTATGGCGCGTGACACCGGCGTCGTCGGTCGAAATCACATACGGCACGCCGAACTTGCGGTACAAGGTCACCGGATGATTGGCGCCTTCGATGCCGGAGATGAAGGCATTGCTGGTCAGGTTGATCTCGACCGGAATATCCTTCTCGCGCATGGTCTTCATGATCGCGATCGCATTCGACTCGTGCGCCAGGTCGATGCCGTGGCCGATGCGGTCGGCGCCGGCCACGTTCAGGGCTTGCTCGATGTGGAACTTGAGCCCTTCCGGCGGCACGTCGCCCAGCGCCAGCTCGCCGGCGTGCAGCGCCAGCTTCACTTTCGGATACTGGGTCTTCAGGAAGCGGAACATCTTCATGTGCAGTTCATAGTCGCGCATCGACGGCGCCAGGCTTTCCTGGCCGACGATATTGACGCCGACGATCAACTCGCTCCGGCTGGCGGCCTTGAAGCCGGCCAGCATCGACGAAAACACCAGCGACGGGTTGACCAGGCGCAGTACATACGCCTGGTAGCGCATGGTGAACTGCGCGTCGTCGATGTTGGCATGGTTGGTCTCGATGCGCGCGACGTAGTCTTCCAGGCCCTGGTTGAAGCTCGGGTCCTTGTCGAGCTTTTCCATCCAGTTGCGCATGGCGGTGGTGAGCGCGGCATCGTCGGCGGCCTTCCACATGGCCGTATCGGCGCCGGCGCTGCCGGTCATCGGCGCGAGCTTGAACATGGTTTCGATATAGCCGACGTTTTCGGCGACGGCGCGCTTTTTCAGCTCCAGCAAGCCTTCGTTATAGTTGGCGTTCGAGACCGGGCCGAAAAAGCCGAAGGTCTGGAAGAAATGGCGGTCCGGCGGCGGCTGGGTCGCGCCGTGGTTGGAGAAGTCCTTGCTCGACCAGCGCTGCAGCAGTTCGCGGTAGGTCAAGTCGTCTGCCAGCACCTCGCTTGATGACAGGCAGGTGCGCTCGGCGGCGGGCAGCGCGCGCTGGGCGTCGATGACGGCTTTGCTGGTTTCGACGCGGTAGGTCTGCTTGTTGACGCACAGGCCCTGCTTGTCGAGGAAGTCGACGTATTGTTCGGCGTAGAGGGCGCCCGAATAATGGTGGTGCAGGTCGGCGCCCTTGGGCATCTGCGAGAAGAACAGGGTCAGTTCGGACAGCTTCGGCCCGGCGCCGGCGATCAGGCCCGCAAGGTGGCGCGCGGTGGCCGCTTCGTTGGCTTTGGATTGGACGGTCGGCGGCGCCGCGTGCGCGCTGGCGGCCAGGGCCAGGGCGATCAACAGGCTGCTCGTTTTACGGATCATGGATTTCTTCTCTCGATAGTAGAATATCCGTCTTCCCCGCGAAGGCGGGGACCCATAGCACCTCTGATCAACGGTGGTATGGATCCCCGCCCGCGCGGGGAAGACGGCTATAAGTCAGTGGTGCGCTCATGCACCTTGCGGCCAGCCGCATACGTCGCACCCACGCACCGGTCATCGCCCAGCAGCGCCAGCGCGAACAGCAGCTCCTCGAGGTTATTGCAACGCTCCGTGCGGCGCGCCAGCAAGGGCGTCGCTTTCGGGTCGAGCACGATGAAATCGGCTTCCGCCCCCGCGACAAAGCTGCCGATGGTCCCTTCGAGTCGCATGCTGCGCGCCGCGCCCAGCGTCGCCAGGTAAAACATGCGCGCGGCCGGCAGGTAACTGCCTCTTAAGCGCGCTACTTTATAGGCTTCATTCATAGTTTGCAACATGGAGAAGGAAGTCCCCGCCCCCACGTCGGTCGCCAGCGACAGCGATACCCGCGCCGCGTCGGCCTTTTCAAAGTCGAACAAGCCGCTGCCGAGGAAGAAGTTGGAGGTCGGGCAGATCGCCGCCGCCGACCCGGTGTCGGCCATCCGTGCAAAATCGGCGTCATCGAGCCAGATGCAGTGGCCGAACATGGCGCGCTCGCGCATCAGCCCATACTGGTCGTACACGTCCAGATAGCTGCGCGCATCCGGGAACAGCGACTTGACCCAGCTGCATTCGTCCGCATTCTCCGACACGTGGGTCTGTATGTACGTGTCCGGGTATGCCGCCGCCAGCTCGCCGCTCAAGCGCAACTGCGCGTCGCTGGACGTGGGCGCGAAGCGCGGGGTAATCGCATACATGGCGCGGCCCTTGTTGTGCCATTTTTTGATCAGGTCCTCGCTGTCGCGCACCCCGCCCTCGGCGGTATCGCGCAGGAACTCGGGACAGTTGCGGTCCATGAGCACCTTGCCGGCCGCCATGCGCAGGTTGCGCGCCGCGCTGGCTTCAAAAAAAGAGTCGACCGACTCGCGGTGTACGGTGCAGTACACCATGGCCGTGGTGGTCCCGCAGCGCAGCAGCTCGTCGAGGAAGAAGTCGGCCACTTCGCGCGCGTGTACCGGGTCGCCGAACTGGCGCTCGGTCGGGAAGGTGTAGGTCTCCAGCCACGGCAGCAGGCCCGGCGCCGGCGAGGCGATCATGTCGGTCTGCGGAAAATGCAGGTGGGTGTCGATAAAGCCCGGCATGATCACCTTGCCGCGATAATCGACCACCTGCACGCCGTCAGGGAGCGTCGCCAGCAGCTGCGCGTAATCGCCGGCCGCCCGGACTTTGCCGTCGGCGACGATCAACAGGCCATCTTCGTGCCACAGGCAGGCGTCCTTGCTGAAGGCCGGGTCGGCGTGAAAATGCAGCAAGCTGGCTCGGTAGGCTTGCACGGTGCTTGGTACGTTGGACATCAGGTTCTTTCGGTGATTGCGGCCGGCGGTGTTGCCATGACACGCTTGAACGCGCCCGGCGTTCCTTGCATGGCTTCCCAGACGGTCAGTAATTGCGCGCAGACAGAAGCGGCGATGACCGCCGGCGCCTTGTTGGTGATGCCGGCCAGCCCGATCGGGCAGACCATTGCATCAATCCGCGCCGCGTCCACGCCGCGCGCAAGCAGGCGGTGTTCGAACTGGCGGCGCTTGGTTTTCGATCCGATCAGGCCGAACCAGCCCACATCAGGACGGGCCACGATCGCCTCCGTCAGGCGCTGGTCGAGCGCGTGGCTGTGCGTCATGACAAGGTAACTGGCATTGGCCGGCGCGGCGGCCACCAGCGCCTCGGGCAGGTCGGTCGCTTCGATGGCGACGTTGGCCGGTACCTGTTGGGGGAACATGTCGTCGCGCCCGTCCACCCAGGTGACGTGGCACGGCAGGTGCGCCAGTGTACGCACGATGGCCGTGCCCACGTGGCCGGCGCCGAACAACAGCAGGTGCGCACGCGGCGCGAACACCGGGTCGACCAGCCAGCGCCGCCCGTCCGGCTCCTGCATGACGTAGGCGCCGCGGTCGCGCGCGAATACGGGTGGACGCTGGCCCGCCAGCCAGCGGCCGTCGCCATCGAACAGCGCGGTCTCTGGCGCGCCGTCGATGGCGCTCACGCGCCAGCTGTCGTGCTGGCGGCGCTGGCCGAGCAGCGCGGCCTGCGCCGCATCGAACAGTTCGAACGACAGATGCACCACGCCGCCGCAGCACTGGCCCAGGCTCGGACCGAGCGCATAGCGCTCGACATGGCGCGCACGGCCACCGGCCAGCATGGCGCGCGCGGTCTCGATGGCGCGGTGCTCCAGGTGGCCGCCGCCGATGGTGTCCAGCACCCGGGTCGCGTCGACCAGCATCTTGGCGCCGCATTCGCGCGGGCCCGAGCCTTCGACGACGGCCACGGTCACCAGGATGGCGGGCGCGCAGGCGCCGGCGCTGAGCCAGTCGTCCATCAGGCCGCCTTGAGCGCCGCTTCGACAGCGGAAATCGACTTGAGGATTTCTTCGCTGGTGGCCGGCGCATTGAGCGGCGGGTTGACCTTGTGCCCGCCGACGCTGGACACCGCATCGCGGATGGCGAAGAACACCGAGAACGGCAGCAGCAACGGCGGCTCGCCCACCGCCTTGGAACGGTGGATGCTGTCTTCGACGTTGCGGTTGTCGAACAGGCGCACGCGGAAGTCTTCCGGGCAGTCCGATACGCCGGGAATCTTGTAGGTCGATGGCGCGTGCGTCATGAGTTTACCGGCCGGGTTCCACCACAGTTCTTCGGTGGTGAGCCAGCCCATGCCCTGGATGAAGGCGCCTTCGACCTGGCCGATGTCGATGGCCGGGTTGAGCGACTTGCCGGCGTCGTACAGCGCGTCGGCGCGCAGCAGCTTCCATTCGCCGGTGAGCGTATCGACCACCACTTCGGCCACGGCGGCGCCGTAGGCGTAGTAGGAGAACGGGCGGCCGTTCATGGTCTTCGGGTCCCAGTGCAGGCCGGGGGTGGCGTAAAAACCGTCGGACCACAGCTGCACGCGCGCCAGATAGGCTTTTTGCACCAGCACCGGAAACGCGAGCTCGTGGCCGTTGACGAACACCGTGTCGTTGGCGAACACTACCTCGCCCGCTACCCCGCCATACAGCTTGACCGCGTACCCGGCCAGGCGTTCGCGGATCTGGCGCGCCGCGTCCTGCGCCGCCTTGCCGTTCAGGTCGGCCCCGGTCGATGCGGCCGTGGCCGAGGTGTTCGATACCTTGCTGGTGTCGGTCGCGGTGGCGCGCACGTTGGCGAGGTCCACGCCCAGTTCATGCGCGACCACCTGCATCACCTTGGTGTTGATGCCCTGCCCCATTTCGGTGCCGCCGTGATTGACGATGATCGAGCCATCGACGTACACGTGTACCAGCGCGCCGGCCTGGTTCAGGTGGGTGACGTTGAACGCGATCCCGAATTTGACCGGCGTGAGCGCCAGCCCTTTCTTGAGCACCGGGCTGGCGGCGTTGAAAGCGGCAATCGCCGCGCGCCGTGCGCGGTATTGGCTGGTCTGTTCCAGCTCAAAGGACAGCGCGTCGATCACATTGTCGAGCACCACCTGGCCGTACGGAGTGACGTTGCGATCGTCACGGCCATAGAAATTGAGGCGCCGGATATCGAGCGCGTCGCGTCCGAGCTCACGGGCGATGTCGTCGATCACATATTCGATGGCGATCGCGCCCTGCGGGCCGCCGAAACCACGGAAGGCCGTATTCGATTGCGTGTTGGTCTTGCCGCAGGCGGCGCGGATGTCGACGTCCGACAAATAATAGGTGTTGTCGAAGTGGCAGACCGCGCGCGTGGCCACCGGCCCCGACAAGTCGGCCGAATAGCCGGCGCGCGTCACCATGTCGACCTTGGCGGCCAGAATGCGGCCGTGGTCGTCGTAGCCGACTTCGTATTCGTAATGGAAGCAGTGGCGCTTGCCGGTGACGAGCATGTCGTCGTCGCGGTCGGCGCGCAGCTTGACCGGGCGCTTGAGTTTCGCGGCGGCGATGGCGGAAGCGGCCGCCCACAGCGCCGATTGCGACTCCTTGCCGCCGAAGCCACCACCCATGCGGCGGCATTCGACGACGATGTTATGCGAGTGCAGGCCGAGCGCATGGGCCACCACGTGCTGCATTTCGCTCGGGTGCTGGGTCGAGCAGAGCACCAGCATGCCCTTGTCTTCCTTCGGGATCGCGTACGAGATCTGCCCTTCCAGGTAGAACTGCTCCTGCCCGCCCACATACAGCTCGCCCTTGACCGAGCGCGGCGCCTTTTCAAAGGCGGCTTGATAGTCGCCGCGTGCCAGGCGCATTGGCGGCAGCACGTACGATTGCGCGGCGCGCGCAGCTTGCGGCGTGAGGATGGCGGGCAGTTCTTCGTACGTCACCTGGCCCAGGCGCGCGGCGCGGCGCGCATGGTCGTGGGTGTCGGCGACGACGATGAAGATCGGCTGGCCGACGTACATGACCAGGCCATCGGCCAGGATCGGGTCGTCGTGGATGATCGGGCCGCTATCGTTGGTGCCGGGGATGTCGGCCACCGTCAGCACGGCCACCACGCCCGCGCTGGCGCGCACGGCCGCCAGGTCGATGGCGCTAATGTTGGCGTGCGCCTTGCTCGATAAGCCGAGCGCCGCGTGCAGGGTGCCCTGCACTTCCGGGATGTCGTCGGTGTAGGTGGCCTGGCCGAGCACGTGCAGCGCGGCCGATTCGTGGGCGCGCGAGACGCCCACGCCGGTCCACGCCGCCGCTTTGAGCGCTGGGGTAGCTGCGTCGTTCATGGTGTTCTCCTTACGCGCGCACGGCAAAGGCGTTGACGGCATCGGCCGTCAGCGGGTTGTGTTGACGGGTCTCGAACCAGTAGCGGCGCAGCAGGTTCTGCGCCGTCTTCATGCGGTATTGGCTCGACGCGCGCATGTCCGACAGCGGCGCGTAATCGTGCGCCAGCATGGCCATGGCCACATCCACGGTCGCCTCGCTCCACGCCTGGCCGACCAGCATCGCTTCGGTGCGCGCGGCGCGCTTGGGCGTGGCGGCCATGCCGCCGAAGGCGATCCGGGCTTCGCTCACCACATCGCCGTCGAAGCGCAGCGCAAAGGCGGCGCACACGGCGGAAATATCCTGATCGAAGCGCTTGGCCAGTTTGTAGGTGCGGAACCGCACGCCGGCGCGCGGCAGCGGCACGCGCACCGCCTGGACGAATTCGCCCGCTTGCAGGTCCTTTTTCTGGTAGCCGAGGTACAGCGCTTCCAGCGCCAGCTCGCGTTCGCCGGCGGCGCCGCGCAGCACCACGCGCGCGCCGAGTGCGATCAGCCACGGCATCGAGTCGCCGATGGGCGAGCCGTTGGCGACGTTGCCGCCCAGGGTGCCGGCGTTGCGGATCGGGAGCGAGGCAAAGCGCTGCCACATGCTTGAGAGTTCGGCCGGATAGTGCGCGGCGACGGCCTTGTAGGCTTCTTCCAGGGTGACGCCGGCGCCGATGTCGATCATGCCGTCGCCTTGCGTGACCTGTTTGAGGGCGTCGACGTGGCCGAGGTAGATGATGTCGCCCAGCTCGCGCATCTGCTTGGTGACCCACAGGCCGATGTCGGTGGAGCCGGCCAGCAGCACGGCGTCGGGTTTGTCGGCGCGGATGCGCACCAGTTCATCGAGCGTGCGCGGAGCGTAGAAGGGGGCGCCGCCGGCGCTGTAGGTGGCCATGGCGCCGCGTTGCAGGGGCGCCAGCCGGGCCGCCAGCGCGGCGCGGTCGAAACTCACGGGCGGCAGTTCGCCCATGCGTTTGGCGGCGTCGATGATCGGGCGGTAGCCGGTGCAGCGGCACAGGTTACCCGAGAGGGCGTCGTCGATCTGGCAGCGCGATGGCGCTTGCCCCTCCTGCTTGAGGTACATGCCCCACAGGGACATGACGAAGCCGGGCGTGCAAAAGCCGCACTGGGAACCGTGGCATTCAAGCATGGCCTGCTGCACGGGGTGCAGCAGGCCGTTCGGCTGCTGCACATCTTCGACTGTAAACAGGGCCTTGCCGTCGAGCGTGGGGGTCAACTGGATGCAGGAGTTCACCGCCTTCATCTCGACCTGGCCGTCGGCGCCGAGCGTGCCAATGACGACCGTGCAGGCGCCGCAGTCGCCTTCGGCGCAGCCTTCCTTGGTGCCGGTGCAGTGCAGGTCCTCGCGCAAATGCTGGAGGATGGTCTGCGTCGGCGCGGCCTGCGTGACTTCGCGCACGGCGCCCTGATAGTAAAAACGGATCGGTGTTGACATGCTTGCCTCGGCTTTATCCCAGTCTGCAAGGCTAACACCCAAGGCATCCGTAATTATATCTATTTGGAGATGTCTGTTATCACCCAAAAGCACTATGCCGGGTGGACCGCCCTCCAATGCTCGGCGATATCGATGCGGCGCGTGATCCAGACCTTGTCGTGGCTTTGCACGTAATCGAGAAAGCGCGCCAGCGCCGCCGAGCGCCCGGGACGGCCCACGATGCGGCAATGCAGGCCGATGGAGAGCATTTTCGGCTGGTTCAGGCCATCCGGGTCGCCTTCCGCATACAGCACGTCGAAGGCGTCTTTCAGATAATCGAAGAACTGGGTGCCGGAGTTAAATCCCTGCATGGCGCAAAAGCGCATGTCGTTGGTGTCGAGCGTGTACGGCACCACCAGGTGCGGCGTGACGCCGCCCGCGTGCTCGACCTGCTGCCAGAACGGCAAGTCGTCGCCGTAGTGATCGGCGTCGTAGGCAAAACCGCCATGCTCGACCACCAGGCGGCGCGTGTTGGGCGAGTCGCGCCCGGTGTACCAGCCCAGCGGCGCGGACCCGGTCAGCTCGCGCATGATCTGCACCGCCTCCTCCATGTGGGCGCGCTCGGTCGCCTGGTCCACGTTTTGATAGGAAATCCACTTCAGGCCGTGGCAGGCGATTTCGTGGCCCAGCTGCTGGAAGGCTGCCACCGCTTCCGGGTTGCGCTTGAGCGCCATGGCCACGCCGAACACGGTCAGCGGCAGCTTGCGCCCTTCAAACATGCGCAGCAGGCGCCACAGGCCGGCGCGCGAGCCGTATTCGTAGAGCGACTCCATGCTCATGTGGCGCATGGGAAAGGCCGCGGCGCCGATGATTTCGGACAGAAAGGTTTCAGAGGCGGCGTCGCCATGCAACACATTGTTTTCGCCGCCCTCTTCATAGTTGAGCACGAACTGCAGCGCCACCCGCGCCTGGCCCGGCCAGTGGGGATGGGGCGGCGTGCGCCCGTAGCCGGCCAGGTCGCGTGGATAGTTGTCGTAAGTCGTCATGAATGGGCTCGGGAGGGAAGTGAATGCATGGGAGGTATAGTTCGCATCATATAGCGGCGTTCGCGCGCCGGTATATGATCAGCCAGATAAGATGCCGCATATTGATCATATAGGAACGATGATGGGAAAACTTAGTACGCACGTGCTCGATACAACGCAAGGCAAGCCAGGCAACGGCGTGGTGGTCGAACTGTACGCGCTCACGCCCGGCGGCCGCACCCTGCTCAAGACCGTCACCACCAACCGCGACGGCCGGGTCGACACGCCCCTGCTCGAAGGCGAGGCCATGCTGGCCGGGCGCTATGAGCTGGTGTTTGGCGCCGGCGATTATTTTGCCGCCCAGGGCGTGAAGCTGCCCGAACCGCGCTTCATCGATCAGGTGACCCTGGCCTTCGGCATCGCCGATCCGGCCCAGAATTATCATGTGCCGCTGGTGGTGACGCCGTGGTCGTATTCCACTTACCGGGGCAGTTGAACAACAAGGAAACCATGCGGCGGGCAAAAACTTGCTATTCTTGGGCGACGAGCTACAGGAGAGATAATGTCGCTGCACATCGTTCACTTTATCGGCCCCATCAACCACAGCGCGGTGTGCGCGGTCCGCAATCTCTGCCTGCAAGCCTTGCAAAGCGGCGCCAGCGAGATCGAGCTGCACATGTCGACCGAAGGCGGCAACATGACCGCCGGCTTCGCCTTGTATTTCTTCCTCAAGTCGCTGCCCCTGCCGCTGACCACCCATAACATCGGCAGCGTCGAATCGGTCGGGGTGGTGATTTTCCTGGCCGGCGCCAAGCGCTATGCCTGTCCCGGCACGCGCTTTCTGGTCCATCCCCTGCACTGGGGCTTCGGCAGCCTGGTCGCGGCCGACCATTCGCGCGTGAGCGAGTGGCGCGACTGCCTCGATTTCGATGCCGAACGCTATGCCTGCATCTTCGAGGAAGCGACCAGGCCGGCCGGGGTGCGGGACAATATCCGCACCAACCTGTTCGGCAACGCGCGCATCTACGACGCCACCCAGGCGGTCGAGGCCGGCATCATCCACAAGGCCGTGCAGGCGCGCCTGCCGGCTGCGGGAACCACCTCGCACTGGTGGAACGGCTGACAACGCATGCGCGGATGCAGGGCGAATAGTTGCCGCACTACGTGACGCACATAATTCTAGTCAAACTTGCACGGAAACGGACCTTGACTTAAAATCAGCAGCTCTGCGGTTGCCGTTCCGGCGACGCACCATTCTGGGCGTGGCCCGCTTTCGATGCTCCCCTGTTCTTCTACCGCTGCCGCACGCTGACCCTTGGATACCGTGTCACCCTGGGTGCTTGTCGCCGCGCTGGTCTTGCTGATCCTGTGTTCAGCCTTTTTCGCCATGGCGGAAACGGCGCTCATGGCCGCCAACAAATTCCGCCTGCGCAGCCTGGCCAAGCGCGGCCACCGCGGCGCCATCACCACCTTATGGCTGCTCGAGCGCACCGACAAGCTGCTCTCGCTGATCCTCATCGCCAATACCCTGGTCAACGCCATGGCGACGGTGCTGGCCACCGCCATTGCGATTTTGCTGTTCGGCTATGAAGAGAGCGTCATTGCGATCGCCATCGCGCTGCTGGTGTTCGTGCTGATCGTGTTCGCCGAAATCGCGCCCAAGTTCATCGGCGCCACCTATCCCGAAACCATTTCGCTGGTCGCCAGCACCTTGCTCAAGCCGATGATGGCGGCAGCCAAGCCGCTGATCTGGTTCGTCAACCTGTTCGTGCGCCTGTTCTTGACTATTCTGCGCGTCAAGCCGGCCGACAGCGCCGCCCAGAACCGCGTCTCGCCCGACGAATTGCGCGCCATCGTGCTCGAAGGCGGCAATTTCATTCCGCAAAAGCATAAAAGCATCCTGCTCAACCTGTTCGACCTCGACACCACCTCGATCGAAGACATCATGACCCCGCGCGCCCAGATCGAGGCGCTCAACCTGGCCGTCCCGGTCGCCGAGCTCAAGGCCCAGCTGACCAGGTGCTACCACAACAAGCTGCCCGTGTATGAAGGCGAGATCAACCACATCATCGGGATCTTGCATGTGCGCCATGCGATCGCCCTGCTCAACGCGGAAGATGAACTGACCATCGCGCATTTCCGTGGTTTGCTGACAACACCGTATTTCATTCCGCAGGACACCAGCGTCTTTACTCAGCTACAATATTTTCAAGAAAACAAAGAACGCCTGGGCATCATTGTCGACGAGTACGGCGAAGTGCAGGGCCTGGTCACCCTCGACGATATCATCGAAGAAATGATCGGCGACTTCACCACCTCGGCGCCCGGCGCGGCGCCCAGCGATAACGTCTGCTGGGATGCGCGCGGCGAATGTGTGCTGGAAGGCACGGCGCCCCTGCGCGAGATCAATAAACGCCTGGGACTGGCGTTTCCGCTGGACGGCCCCAAGACCGTCAACGGCCTCATGCTGGAGCAATTGCAGGAAATTCCCGAGGCCCCGATCAGCATGAAAATCGGCAACGTGGCGATCGAAGTCATCCAGGTGCAAAACCAGGCGATCAAGCTGGTCAAGCTGACCCGCCCTCCGGCGCGCTGAGACAGTCCCTAATCAGACTGTCACCAACAATTTCACTCCAACCATAGAAGTTCCAAAAGACTAAAAAACGTTCCATTTTGGCTACGTGGTATGGTTGCCTCCCCCATGCAGCAAACGCTTTACAAATGTGATGCCCGGAGGCATGATCCAAGGCAGTTCGCCGCAACAGTCACTCCTGGACGGCGCTTTGTCGTTCCCCGTACTCTTTAAACCAAGCGCGCATATGGCTGCAGTCCTCCCCAATACGACCCCCGGAACCCCGATGCCGGGCCTGGCCCGCGCCTTGATGCAGGCGGGCCGCCTGAGTGCGCAGCAGGCCGATTCGCTGCACAAGAAGTCGCTGGCGGACAAGAGTCCCTTCATCGATACCCTGCTGCTGACCGGCACCTTCGACTCGCGCACCTTGGCCGCCTTTTGCGCGGAAACCTTCGGCTACCCGCTGATGGACTTGCAGAGCTTTAATGTCGACGCCCTGCCGGCCAACGCCATCGACGGCAAGCTGATGCAAAGCCAGCGCGTGATCGCCCTGGCCAAGCGCGGCAACAAGATGTCGGTGGCCATTTCCGACCCGACCAATATCCAGGCCCTGGACCAGATCAAGTTCCAGAGCGAAGCCTCGGTCGAACCGGTGATCGTGCTGCACGACGTGCTGCTGACCTTGCTGGCCAGCCTGGGCCGCAACGCCGAAACCAGTCTCAACGACATGGTGGGCGAGCAGGAAGAAATCCAGTTCGGCGAGGACGACGCGCCCACCACGGTGATCGACCAGGGCGCGGCGGAAATCGAAGACGCACCGATCGTCAAGTTCCTCAACAAGATCCTGACCGACGCGATCAACCTGGGCGCGTCCGATATCCACTTCGAACCGTTCGAAAAATTCTACCGCATCCGCCTGCGCGTGGACGGCATGCTGCGCGAGCACGCGCAGCCGCCGATCACCATCCGCGACAAGCTGGTCTCGCGCATCAAGGTGCTCTCCAAGCTCGACATTTCCGAAAAAAGGGTGCCGCAGGATGGCCGCATGCGCCTGATCCTCTCGCCCACCAAGGCGATCGACTTCCGGGTCAGCACCTGCCCTACCCTGTTCGGAGAAAAGACCGTGATGCGGATCCTGGACGCCACCCAGGCCCAGATGGGCATCGACGCGCTCGGCTACGATCCAGACCAGAAAGAGTTGCTGCTCGAAGCGATCCAGCGCCCGTACGGCATGGTGCTGGTGACCGGCCCGACCGGCTCCGGCAAGACGGTGTCGCTGTACACCTGCCTGAACGTGATCAACAAGCCCGGCATCAATATTTCGACCGCGGAAGACCCGGCCGAGATCAACTTGCCCGGCGTGAACCAGGTCAACATCAACGACCGCTCCGGCCTGACCTTCCCGGTCGCGCTCAAGTCCTTCCTGCGCCAGGATCCCGACATCATCATGGTCGGCGAGATCCGCGACCTGGAAACGGCCGACATCGCCATCAAGGCTGCGCAAACGGGCCACATGGTGTTCTCGACCCTGCACACCAACGATGCGCCGTCGACCCTGACGCGCCTGATGAACATGGGCGTGGCGCCCTTTAACATCGCCTCCTCGGTGATCATGATCACGGCGCAGCGCCTGGCGCGCCGCTTGTGTACCTGCAAGAAACCGGTCGAGACCAGCCGCGAAATCCTGCTCGCGGCCGGCTTCAAGGACGATGAACTGGAAGGCGGCTGGAAGCCCTACGGTCCGGTCGGGTGCGAGCGCTGCATGGGTGGCGGCTACAAGGGACGGGTCGGTATCTACCAGATCATGCCGATCACCCCGGCGATCGAAAAAATCATTCTGGCGCACGGCAATTCGATGGAAATTGCCGCGCAATCGGAGCTGGAGGGCGTCAAGTCCCTGCGCCGCTCCGGCCTGATGAAAGTAAAGCAAGGCTTGACCAGTCTTGAAGAAGTTCTCGGCTGCACCAACGAATAGGAAAATACAGTATGGCACTCGCTCAAACCAAAACCGCCGCCGCCGCCAAGGAGTCGGTCTACGCCTGGGAAGGCAAGGACAAGACCGGCAAGACCGTGCGCGGCGAACTGCGCGCCGGCGGCGAAGCCGTGGTCAATGTGACCTTGCGGCGCCAGGGTGTGATGGTGACCAAGGTCAAGAAAAAGCGCTATCGCAGCGGTAAAAGAATCACCGACAAGGATATTTCCCTGTTCACGCGCCAGCTGGCCACGATGATGAAGGCCGGCGTGCCGCTGCTGCAATCATTCGACATCGTCGGCAAGGGCCACTCGAACCCCTCGATGTCCAAGCTGATCATGGAACTGCGCGGCGATATCGAAACCGGTACCAGCCTGAACAATGCTTTCCGCAAGTATCCGCTCTACTTCGACCCGCTGTTCTGCAATCTGGTCGGCGCCGGCGAACAGGCCGGTATCCTGGAAGACTTGCTCACGCGCCTGGCGATCTACAAGGAAAAGACCCTGGCCATCAAGGCCAAGATCCGCTCGGCGCTGATTTATCCGGTGTCGATCCTGGGGATCGCGTTCATCGTCACGGCCGTGATCATGATCTGGGTGGTGCCGGCGTTTAAGACGGTGTTCGAGAGCTTCGGCGCCAACTTGCCGACCCCGACCGTCATCGTGATGGATATCTCGGACTTCTTCGTCTCGTACTGGTGGGCGATCTTCGGCTCCATCTTTGCCGGCCTGTACTTCTTCTTCCAGGCCTGGCAACGTTCGGCCAAGATGCAGCGTTTCATGGACCTGGCCCTGCTCAAGGCGCCGATTTTCGGTTCCGTGATCCGCAAGGCGACCATTGCGCGCTGGACCCGCACCCTGGCCACCATGTTCGCGGCCGGCGTGCCGCTGGTCGAAGCGCTCGACTCGGTCGGCGGCGCGGCCGGCAATGCCCTGTACCTGGAAGCGACCAAGAAAATCCAGAACGAGGTCAGCACCGGCACCAGCCTGACGGTGGCGATGCAGAACGCCAATGTGTTTCCGCCGATGGTCACCCAGATGGTCGCCATCGGGGAAGAATCGGGTGCGCTCGATTCGATGCTGGGCAAGGTCGCCGGCTTCTTCGAAGATGAAGTCGACGAAGCGGTGGCCTCGCTCGCTTCGCTGATGGAACCGCTGATCATGGTGATCCTGGGCGTGATCATCGGCGGCCTGGTCGTTGCCATGTACCTGCCGATCTTCAAACTGGGCGCGGTGGTGTAATCGCCCGGCCACGTCGGGAAGGCCAGCCTTCCCGGGCTCACCTGGCCTCGGACACGGTGACATCGCATGACGGATCGCAGCAAGCTGCGGTCCGTTTTCACATGCGCCCGGCCCTTCCCACTCGCTTGCGCACGCATCGCCATTGCCCGCCTACGCCGATGCGCGATGGCGCGCGACGCCGGCGGCGGTCCAAATGCGACAACATCGGCCTTGCGCGCGGTCAGAAGGCCATCGGCCTTCCCCAAAGCGGCGGAAAGCCCCTAAAATAGATTGTTGTACAGAACTGCTTGATCAATTCATAACGTGGAGCATCATGCTACCGGAAACACTTTTGTTCGCCGCCCCCGGCTCCCTGGGCCCGGCCCTCGTCGCCGGCCTGTTCGGCCTGTTGATCGGCAGCTTCCTCAATGTCGTCATCTACCGCCTTCCCAAGATGATGGAGCGCGACTATAACGATTACCTGGCCGGCGAATACGGCTGCGGCTGCGGCACCCGCAAGGCGCACACCGACACCTTCAACCTGATGGTGCCGCGCTCGGCCTGCCCGCATTGCGGCCACAAGATCGGCGCACTGGAAAACATTCCGGTGATCAGCTACCTGATGTTGGGCGGCAAGTGCAAAGGCTGCAAGGCGAAAATTTCGCCGCGCTATCCGCTCATCGAACTGGCCAGCGGCCTGCTGTCGGCCCTGCTGGTGTGGACCTTCGGCAGCGACTATACCGGGCTGGCCACCTTGGTCTTCCTGTACCTGCTGATCGCGATGACCTTCATCGACGCCGACACCCAACTGCTGCCCGACGAGCTGACCTATCCGCTGCTGTGGATCGGCCTGTTGCTCAATATCCAGGGCCGCTTCGTGCCGCTGCAGGACGCCGTCATCGGCGCCGCGGTCGGCTATCTGGCATTGTGGTCGGTGGCGACCTTGTACGAGAAGCTGCGCGGCCAGGTCGGCATGGGCCATGGCGACTTCAAGCTGCTGGCCGCGCTCGGCGCCTGGATGGGCTGGAGCATGCTGCCGAGCGTGATCCTGATTTCGTCGGCGGTCGGCTCGCTGGTCGGCATCTGCCTGATCGTGTTCGGCGGGCGCGAGCGCAACGTCAAGATTCCCTTCGGTCCCTACCTGGCGGCGGCCGGCCTGATCGTGATGATATACGGCAAGCAAATCGCCGGCGTGACCGATGTCGTCATCAAGCACTGGGTCCAGTAAAGTGCATAGCGCGTCGGATAGCGCGTCGCCTGGCGCGTCGCATAGCGCGTCGCCTGGCGCGGCACAGCGCGGCAAGTTCAGCGTCGGCCTGACCGGCGGCATCGGCTGCGGCAAGACGGCCGTCTCCGACCGTTTCGCCGCGCTCGGCGCGAGCATCATCGATACCGATCTCATCGCCCACGCCCTGACCGCCCCCGGCGGCGCTGCCATGGATGCCCTGCTGCAAGAATTCGGCCCGGCCTTCGTCAGCGCCGACGGCGCCCTCGAGCGCGTGCGCATGCGCGAACTGGTGTTTTCCGAGCCGCCCGCCAAGGCGCGCCTGGAAGCGATCCTGCATCCGCGCATCCGCGCCGCCACCGCGGCGGCGGCCCGTGTTGCCAGCGGTCCCTATCTGATCTACGTGGTACCGCTGCTGGTCGAGTCCGGCGGCTGGCGCGAGCGGGTCGACCGCGTGCTGGTCATCGATTGCCCCGAAGAAATGCAAATCGCGCGCGTGATGCGCCGCAACGCCATGAGCGAAGCCCAGGTGCGCGCCATCATGGCCACCCAGGCCAGCCGCGCCGAACGGCTGGCGCAAGCCGACGATGTGCTGTCCAACGATGGCGGCCTGGACGCCCTGGACCGTCAAATTGCTCTATTGCATGCCCAATATCTGGCATTTTGCGGGAGAATGGCACGATAACCGGTGCGGCGTTTGTAATTTTGCCTCGCTTGGTTCAGAATCACGGAATTCTTCTCCTGCCATGTAAAGGGATGTCATTTTGATCGTCTACGAATACCCTTTCAACGAGCGCATACGCACGTTGTTGCGGCTGGAAGACCTGTATGAGAAGTTCAAGTTCTTTGTGCATCAGGAACATGCAATGCAGCATCACGTTGCCCTGGCCACCATTTTCGACATGCTCGAAGTGGCCGGCCGCGCCGATCTCAAGAGCGACCTGCTGCAGGAACTCGAACGCCAGAAGCAAAGCTTGCTGAGCTACCGGTCGAATCCGAACGTGGCGGCCGACATGCTCGACGCCGTCCTGCTCGAGGTCGAAACGGTCAGCGCCGCCCTGGTCGCAGCCCAGGGCAAGACTGGCCAGAACGTGCGCGACAACGAATGGCTGATGAGCATCCGCGGACGCACCATCATTCCCGGCGGCGCCTGCGAATTCGACTTGCCGTCCTACTACGCCTGGCAAAAACGCCCGGCCGAACAGCGCTTCAACGATATCGTCAACTGGTTCGCCCCGCTGGCGCCCCTGTTCGACGCCCTGGCCCTGGTGCTGCGCCTGTTGCGCGACTCGGGCGGCCCGGTCAAGATGATCGCCATCGCCGGCAGCTACCAGCAAATGCTCCAAGGCAAGGTCTATCAGATGTTGCGCCTGACCATGGATGAGTCGATGGGGGCGATCCCCGAGATTTCCGCCAACAAGTACATGTTGTGGGTCCGTTTCACCACGCAGGGCGGGGATTTGAAGCCCAAGCCGCTGGAAGAAGACGTCCCGTTCGAGCTCACGCTCTGTAATTTCTAACTGTTTGATGTTGCCATGACCGTTGTCAGCTGCCCCACCTGCGCCAAAAAGGTCGAATGGACCGAGGCCAACAAGTTCCGCCCCTTCTGTTCGGAACGTTGCAAACAGATCGACCTGGGCGCCTGGGCCGAGGAAAAATACACCATTCCCGGCGCCGCCCCGTCCGACCCCTTGCTCGACGACGAGAACCTGCCCCAGTAGCGTCGTGTTCGCCACAGCGGCGGCAAAACGCTTACAATGACTGACCTTCCCACTTGCAAAGGATGCAACGTCATGGCAATGCCACGGGCATACCGATGAGACTCGACCGTTTCATCAAAGAGCGCATGGAAGCCATCCTGACGGAGTGGGAGGCGTTCGCCCAGACCCTGCTGCCGGCCGCCAGCCAGATGACCGACCTGGCGCTGCGCGACCACGCGCGCCAGATCCTGCAGGCGATCGCACTCGACATCGAAACCTCGCAGAACCCGCAACAGCAGATCGCCAAGTCGCAGGGCCGCGCGCCCGACACGGTCGAGGGCGAGAGCGCCGCCTCGATCCACGGCGCGCTGCGCCAGGCCAGCAATTTTTCCCTGCTCCAGCTCAGCGCCGAATACCGCGCCCTGCGCGCCACCGTGCTGCGCCTGTGGCTGCCGCAGGTACAACGCATGACGTCCGACGTGGCCGACGAAATGGTGCGCTTTAACGAAGCCATCGACCAGGCCCTGGCCGAATCGGTGGTGACGTATTCGGCGCGCGCCGACCACATGCGCGAACTGTTCCTGGCTATCTTGGGGCACGACCTGCGCGCGCCGCTGTCGAGCATGTCGATGGCGGGCGAGCTGCTCAGCCGCCAACGGGTCGACGCCACCCAGGCCGCCGAAATCGGCGGCAGGGTCAAGCGCGGTGCGCGCCTGATGAGCAGCATGGTCGATGACCTGATCGGCTACACCCGCACCCAGCTCGGCGGCGGCATGCCGACCGTGCTGCGCGAGGTCGACCTGGGCGACGTCTGCCGCGCCGCGCTGGCCGACGCCCACGCCACCCATCCGGCCACGCGCTTCGAGATCGAGGCCGACGAGGCGATCAAAGGCCAGTATGACGCCGTGCGCCTGCACCAGTTATTGACCAACCTGATGGTCAACGCCGCCCAGTACGGTACGCGCGGCGCCGCCGTGCGCATCGTCGCGCGCGCCCATCCGGACGCGCTGACGGTGGCCGTGACCAATGACGGCCCGGTGATTCCGCCCTCGGCGCTGGAGAGTATTTTCAGTCCGCTGATCCAGTTGCCGGGCGAGGGCGAAGCCGAGGCACGCCCGCGCACCAGCCTGGGACTGGGTTTGTTCGTCGCGCGCGAAATCGCCGTGGCGCATGGCGGGACCTTGAACGTCACCTCCAGCGTGGAGTGCGGCACCACTTTCACGGCCCACTTGCCGCGCGCACCGAAGGCGCAGCTGGCCAACGCCTGATCCGGCGCGCGCAGCAAGCGCACCGCAAGCGCGCTTATTTGCCAGGCGCCACAGGGCGCGCCGACACGAATCCTGTCACCGGCGCACGCGCCGGCGCTACCGAAAAAGGCACCGACACAACACATCCGTGCGGATTGCTGGTGTACAGCTTGAGCCGGAATGCGGAGCCGCTATGGCGCACCACGCGCTGGTCGAACAGGTAGGCCTTGACCGGCACCGAGCTGCGTGCCTTGACGACCAGCTTGCCGGCCGCACTAGCCTTATGGGCAGACGGGCGCGCCAGCGCCCTCCAGGCCGGGGTGAAATCCTTGAACTCGATGCGCGTGTCGCGCGCGGACACCACCAGCATCTTGCGCTGGCCGGGCATTTGCTCGAACTGGCCTGCCAGCTCGACTGCCGGGCCGAGATGGTAGTTGTGAAATTCAAACGTCCCCATGAACCGGCCCTGCTGGTCGACGCTCCCGTGCTTGAGCACCAGGGTCGCGCCCGGAGCGATGAATTCCTCGCCTTCGCATTCTTCCTCGGCCAGCGCCGGGGCAGCGCCCGTCAACGCAGCCAGCAATGCCGCTGCGACTGGCACGCGCGCCCACATCGCCTTCATGGCGTCATTTCTGCTTCGTTTTGACATCGGTTTCCTCGATCCAGCCAACCATCGGCGGCACCGGATCGGATACCAGGCGCGTGACCGGCCTGGGTGCGCGCACGGCCGTAAACGGCAGCGAGACCACGCAATGGCGTGGCGCGCTGGAATACAAGGTCAAGGTGAATGCGGCGCCGTCCTTGCGCACCAGGTCGCGGGGGAAAAGATAGGCGTCGAATTGCACCGCCCTGCCCTGCTTGACGCTGAGCGCGTGCGGACGCGGCAGGTAATGCGATATCGCACCGAACAGCAGCATATCCCAGCGACCGTTTACATCCTGGAAGTCGATCCAGGTATCCGGCGGCCCCACCATGAAGCGGCCACCGCGCCGTTCGCCCGGCACGGCCAGCGCCGGGCTGATAGCATCATTGCGCAATTCAAACACGCCGATGAATTCCCCGCGCTTGTTCAGGTACGAGCGCTTGAGCACCAGCGCGGTGCGCGCGCCGCCGGCCCCGCTGCGTTCGCAGGCTGGGTCCGACGCACCGAGGTGGGCATGCGCCGCCAGCGGCAGCGTCAGGGGCAGTGCGAATGCCAGCGCGATGGCGCAAACCCGCGCCGTGATCCCCCTTGTGATGTCGATGAGACCCTCGCGCCGTCAGTTGCAGGTGTTACTAATTTTCGTCAACACGGCGCGGCTCCTGGCACGCATCGGCGCTGCTGCGCCCTTCGACGCCGCAGGCGCTGACTTGTTCGCAAGGGCACCCTGTTCACTGGCCTCGCGATAGATTTTCGCCATTTCTTTCTGCGCCTGCAACAATTCGGCCAGTTGCTTTTCAAGTTTGGCACGCGCCTCCGGCACCGGCGTCTGTTTGATTTGCGTTTGCATCATCTGAATGATGGCCGACATATCGGGCGCGCCGCCAGCAGGACGGCCGGACGGCATGTCAATCAGGTATTCCCATTGCTCGGCGCTCAGCTTGCGGATCGTGGTCGTTGTCAGGCCCATGCTGCACTCTGCCGTCATGATGGCGCCATCCTGCGTTTCCTGCATGCGTTGATTCTTGCAAGCGCCCGGAAGCAGCGGCAGCAGCTGGACGACGTCGCTCTTTTGCCACGACTTGATGCACTGGGTTACCGGCGGCGCGCCCTTGAAGGTGCGCTTGTTCTTGAGCGCGCCATCGGCGTAGTGTTCGGCGTGGACATCACCGCTCGCGCCATCGCTGTGCTGCCTGAACTGCGGCTGCCCGTTTGCCATCTCGATGCGGCCATCGAAATCGACCCGGTACAGGCCCGGCTCGGGCGTGACGTGACTCATCGGCGTAGCCAGGCAGGCCGGCGCCGCCAGCACCGCCGCGCATCCCAGCACGGCCGTCCACAACAGCGGGCGCATCAGCGAACCACCATTTCGACCCGGCGGTTGCGCGCGCGTCCGGCGTCGTCGCTGTTGCTCGACGTGGGCGAGAGATTGGCCACCCCATGCGCCTGCAAGCGCGCCGGCGCAATGCCGTAGCGGCCCGTCAGGCGCTCGACCACGGCCTGGGCACGCTTGCGCGACAAGGCCAGGTTGGCGTCGATCGCTCCCTGGTTGTCGGTGTGACCGACGATCAGCACCTGCAACTGCGGGTCATCCTTGAGCGTCTTGGCCATCTGTTCGAGCGTGGCGCCCGATTCGGGCTTGATCGCGGCCTGGCTGGTATCGAACAGCACGCCGTAGAGCGCAATGCGCCCTTCGCGTTTGAGCGCGCTGCCGATGGCGGCCGCGTCGACCGTGACCTTGCCCTGTTCGACCGTGGCAGCTTCCACCACCTGCACGTATTGCAGGACCTTGTCTGCCGTGCCCTTGTTGCCTGCGTCGCCCTCGCGCAGCGCTACCTGGACATCGACCGGCCCATGCGGGCCGCTTTTGCGCGCATGGATGTAGTGAAAGCCCGGCTTGTATTCGAACATGCGGATGACGTGGTAATCCGACTTGTCGTTGCCGACCCAGCGCGCGGCGATCGGCCAGCGCACCAGGATGTGCTGGACCTTGTCCGCTTCGCAACGCGCCACCTCGCATTCGTAGACCGGCTGGAAGCCGGCGTTGCGCAGCGCGCTCTGGTAGTTGCGAAACACTTCGAGCGCGCTGCGCCCCGCCGGTCCCCAGTAGGCGCGGGTGGCGACCTTGCCTTCGATAATTTGCTCTACCGGCCGGCCCTTGCCCGGCTCGAGCATGGGGGCGGTGCCGACATTGTCGTCGCCGTAGGTGTACAGCGTGGAGCCGGCGTAGCGCGAGATGAGCGGATGATCGCTGCCTCCCGGCTTGTCGGCGTCGACCCGGTTGGCGTTGGCGCCGGCGGCAGGACCGGCACACAGCGCGGCGAGCAGCACCAGCAGGCAGCGTGGCTGGTTTGTCTTGTATCGTAGTATCACTTGTAGTTCCCGCAGAAATAACTTGTTGCCAGTATCTTATTATAAAACCATCAACAATACCATCCCGCGGACGCGCGCCTCAGGGCCGGTAGCGTTCGATGGACAAGCCCTCGGTATCGATCTCGGGCGCGCGCCCCGACACCAGGTCGGCCAGCACCCGCGCCGAACCGCACGACATGGTCCAGCCCAGGGTGCCGTGCCCGGTGTTGAGGAACAGCTTGCGGTAGCGGGTCGGCCCGATCACCGGCGTGCCGTCCGGCGTCATCGGGCGCAGCCCGCACCAGAAGGTCGCCTTTTCCACGTCGCCCCCGCCCGGAAACAACTCGCTCACCGCATGCACCAGGGTGGCGCGGCGCGCCTCGTGCAGGCGCAGGTCGTAGCCGGCGATTTCGGCGGTGCCGCCGACGCGGATCCGCTCGCCCAGGCGCGTGATGCCGACCTTGTAGGTCTCTTCCATGATGGTCGACTCGGGCGCGCTGGCCGCGTCGATGATCGGCAAGGTGATCGAATAGCCCTTGACCGGATACACCGGGATCTTGATCCCCAAAGGCGCCAGCATCAGCGGCGAATAGCTCCCCAGCGCCATGACGAAGGCATCGGCCTTGAGTTCGCCCAGCGAGGTATCGACCGCCGTGACGGCGTCGCCCTCATGCAGCAGGCGCCGGATCTCGACCTTGTTACGAAAAACCACGCCGAGGCCTTTCGCCATCTGCGCCAGCGCCTGGGTGAACTTGAAGCAGTCGCCGGTTTCGTCACAAGGCAGGTGCAGGCCGCCGACGATCTTGCCGCGCACCCGCGCCAGGGCCGGCTCCACCGTTTCGCAGCCGGCGGCGTCGAACAGCGCATGCGGCACGCCGTAGCGCTGGAGCACCGCGATATCGTCCTGGGCTTCATCCAACTGGCGCGGATTGCGGAACACCTGCAAGGTGCCCTTGCTGCGATGGTCGTAGGCGATGCCGGTCTCCTCGCGCAGCGCGATCAGGCAATCGCGGCTGTACTCGGCCAGGCGCACCATGCGGCTCTTGTTGACGGCGTAGCTGGCCGGATTGCAGTTGCCCAGCATCTGCATCAACCAGCGCCACATGCGCGGATCGAACGAGGGGCGCACCACCAGCGGACTGTGTCGCATGGCCAGCCAGCGCAGCGCCTTCATCGGAATGCCCGGCGCGGCCCACGGCGCGGCCATGCCCGACGAGACTTCGCCGGCGTTGGCGAAACTGGTCTCCAGCGCGGCGCCGTCCTGGCGCTCGATGACGGTCACTTCATGGCCGGCCCTGGCCAGGAAATAGGCCGACGTGGTACCGACCACGCCACTACCGAGCACGATAATTTTCACGGACTTCCTTGCGGTGCGTTGGTTTGCCGAAGCGGCAAATACAGGTGAAAAAGCTTACGGGTAGCGCACCTGGTCGAGGCATGCGAGCAGCGGAATGGTGGCCGGCAGCAGCGGCGACACACCCACCACGCCCTGCCACGCAAAGGCCTGCCCTTCGAGGCTTTGCGGTTCGCCCCGCCACTGGCGGCAGATAAAGAAGTGCAGGCGCACGTGCGCGTGTTCGTACACGTGCTCGACCCCGCACCATTCGCTCGCGCTCAGGATATGAACGCCAAGCTCCTCGACGAATTCGCGTTTGAGCGCGTCGAGCAGGGCTTCGCCGGTTTCCACTTTCCCACCCGGGAATTCCCAATAGCCGTCGTACGGTTTGCCGGCGGGACGCTGGCCAAGCAGCACGTCGCCATTGGGTTTCATCAAAATGCCGACCGCGACATCGATCGGTTTTTTACTGGTCGATTCGGTCATTCGGGCAGCCTTCCCGCGTAATCGCGCGCGAACTGCCACGCCACCCGGCCCGAACGCGAACCGCGCTGCAAGGCCCATTGCAGGGCCTCGGGGCGCGCTTGCTCGATCTGCTGCGCGCTGCAGCCGAAACTGGCCAGCCAGTGCGCCGCGATGTCGAGATAATCATCCTGCTTGAACGGATAGAACGAGAGCCACAGGCCGAAGCGCTCGGACAGCGAAATGCGCTCTTCCACCGTTTCGCCCGGATGCAGGTCGCCGTCGTCACCATGCTTGTAGCTGGCGTTGTCGCTGGTTTTTTCGGGCAGCAGGTGGCGCCGGTTGGAGGTGGCGTAGATCAGCACATTGTCCGACTGCGCCGCGATCGAGCCGTCCAGCGCCACCTTGAGCGCCTTGTAACCGGCTTCGCCTTCTTCGAACGAGAGGTCGTCGCAAAAGATGATGAAGCGCTCGGGGCGTCCGGCCACCAGGTCGACGATGTCGGGCAGTTCGGCCAGGTCGGCCTTGTCGACTTCGATCAGGCGCAGGCCGTCGGCGGCGAACTGGTTCAGGCAGGCCTTGATCAGCGACGACTTGCCGGTCCCGCGCGCGCCGGTCAGCAGCACATTGTTGGCCGGGCGCCCCTGCACGAACTGGCGCGTGTTGCGCTCGATCTGCTGCTTTTGCGGCCCCACGTTGTGCAGGTCCGACAGCGCGATGGTGGCCGCATGCTGCACCGGCTGCAGGTAATTGACGGTACTGCCGGGGCGCTTGCGCCAGCGGAACGCGGTGCCCGAGCGCCAGTCGGGCATGCGCGGGTAGGCCGGCGGCAGCACCGCCTCGACCCGCTGCAGCAGGGCCTCGGCGCGGCGCAGGAATTGTTCGAGTGGCGTCGTCAAGGCGCGACTCAGGAACGGTAGTCGGCGTTGATGGTCACGTACTCGTGCGACAGGTCGCAGGTCCAGACGGTGGCGCTGTGGGCGCCGCGTCCCAGGCGCACGCGCACGGTGATTTCGCTCTTTTGCATCACGCGCTGGCCGTCGGCTTCCTGGTAGGCCGGATTGCGCCCGCCGCTTTTGGCCACCAGCACGTCGTCGAGGTACAGATCGAGCTTGGTGACATCGAGGTCGTCCACGCCGGCGTAGCCGATCGCGCACAGGATGCGGCCCAGGTTCGGGTCGGACGCGAAGAACGCGGTTTTCACCAGCGGCGAATGGGCGATCGAATAGGCGATCTTGCGGCACTCTTCCATGTTGCCGCCCTCTTCCACCGTGACGGTGATGAACTTGGTGGCGCCTTCGCCGTCGCGGATGATCATCTGCGCCAGCGAACGGGCGAGCTCGGTCACCGCGGTTTTCAGTTCGGCGTATTCGGTCGAATCGGTGTTGGCGATGGCCAGGCTGCCGGTGCCGGTGGCGATCAGCATGAACGAATCGTTGGTCGAGGTGTCGCCGTCGATGGTAATGCAGTTGAACGAATGGTCGGCCGCATGCTTGACCAGTTCATTCAAGACGTCCTGCGACACTTTGGCGTCGATCGCCAGGTAGCCGAGCATGGTGGCCATGTTCGGGCGGATCATGCCGGCACCCTTGCTGATGCCGGTCATGGTCACGCTGTGGCCGCAGATGTCGACCGTGCGCGAGGCCGCTTTCGGCTGGGTGTCGGTGGTCATGATCGCCTCGGCGGCGTTGAACCAGTTGTCGGCTTTCAGCTTGCCGATGGCCGCCGGCAGCGCGCCGATGACTTTGTCGACCGGCAGCGGCTCGAGGATCACGCCTGTCGAAAACGGCAGGATCTGGTGCGGCTCGCAGGCGAGCAGCCTGGCCAGCGCGGCGCAAGTGGCGTTGGCGCTGGCAAGGCCGGTCTCGCCGGTGCCGGCGTTGGCGTTGCCGGTGTTGACCACCAGCGCGCGGATCGGCGCGCCGCCAGCGGCGACAGCCGCCAGGTTGGCTTTGCAAACCTGCACGGGAGCGGCGCAAAAGCGGTTGGTGGTGAACACGCCGGCCACGGTGGCCGTGTCGGCCAGCTTCATCACCAGGATGTCCTTGCGGTTGGGCTTTTTGATGCCGGCTTCGGCAAAACCGATCTCGATCCCGTTGACGGGCTTCAGGTCGGCGGCGACGGGCAGAGGGGAATTAACGGCCATGGCGGATTCTCTAGCGTGGAAGTGGGAAGACGCTATTGTAACGCTTGAAACGATATGCGGGAGGCAACTGCAAGCGGACGGCGGACGGGCGCCGCAACACCGCCCCATCGATGCGGCAGACAACTTATAGTAGCATTGAAATATTGCTATCAAATCAAGCCGGATGCGCCTTGAATCAATCATCGCAAGGGAGCGAACATGGGTTCTTTTTACACCAGCCACACAGTGCGCGGTCCGCGCCAGCAGGCCGTGCTGGCCCACCTGAACGAGCGGCGCGCCTTCGTCTCGCGCGAGCAAGACGGCAATCTCACGGTGCTCGACGAGGCGAGCGAATGCCAGGACCCGCAGGTGCTCGGGGCGCTGGGGCAAAGCCTGTCGGCCTTTTTCGCCTGCCCGGTGCTGGCGCTGCTCAATCACGATGACAATTTCCTGTACCTGGAGCTGTACGAGAACGGCGCGAAGACCGATCAGTACAACTCGAATCCGGCGGCGTTTTCGGAAGATGACGAGGATGGATTCGGCGTGCCGCAAGGGGGCGACGCGGCGCGCCTGTGCGCCGCGTTCGGCGCGGCCGATGTCGGCGCGGTCGAGGCGGTGCTGCGCGACGAGTCGTTCATGATGGCGGTGGAACGGCACGAACGCCTGGCCGAAGCGCTCGGCCTGCCGGCGTTCTCGGTGGGACTCGGTTTCACCTATGCCGAGGCCGACGACGGGGTGCCGGAAAACTGCTTCGTACGCAGCGCCGCGGCCGCGTAGGCGGGCGCCGGCCCGCTGCGATGCGCTGTGATTTATTTACCCGCCGTGGAGATAATCCGCGGCCTTGTCGACCATTGAAAGAACCGTCATGACAATCATTGCGCGTATGTTCGTGGGGATGCGCGCTCTCCTGGTGCTGGCCGGCCTGTCGGCGAGCCTGTGCAGCCATGCCGCCTTTGCGGCCGGAAACGAGGGTGCGACCTTGGACGCGGAAATACGCGCCCAACAAGGGATCGCACAGCAAACCTCGCGCTATGTGCTGGCGGGCGACTTCGAGCGCCTGGAAGCGCTGCACCTCAGGCTGAACCGGCCCGGCGAGCGCACCCCGAGCGGACTCTGGAAGCTCTCCATCTTTTACAATCAGCTGCGCAGCTTCCGCACCCAGGTCCCGGACATGAATGATTGGCTTGAGATGCAAGGCCAGGCCAATCAGTGGCAGGCCCGCTATCCGGACTCGGTGCCGGCACGCTTGCTGGACGTGTACGTGAAACTGGAACTGCTGGAGCTAACGCGCGCCGGCCGCCCCCTCGGCAAGCTGAAGGCAGTGGAGCGCCGCATCCTCGATGCCTACGCGATCAAGGCCATGCAGATGCTGGAAGATACCCGGCGCCTCGCCGTTCAAGCCAACGACCCGGAATGGCAGCGCGCCATGCTCAACGTGGCGCCGTACATGCGTAATATGTCCGCCGACGGCTACCGCGAAAAGGTGCGGGAGGCACTGGCGCGCCACCCGGACTATCACGAGGCCTACTTCACCGCCGCGCTTTACTCGCAGCCGCGCGGGGGCGGCACGCGCGATGGCGTGGCGCGCCTGGCCCGCGACGCCAGCCATGCCGGCGGCAAGGAATCGCCTTCGATGTATGCGCGCATTTTCTGGGCCATGGACCAGCGCGCGTATCAGGGCCGCCTGTTCGATGCCGGCGGCGCCGACTGGCCCAGCATGCGCGCCAGCTTCGAGCACATGGTTGCGCAGTACCCGGCCGCGTGGAACCTGAACGGGTTCGCCTACTTTGCCTGCATGGCCAAGGATTACAAGACCATGGACACCCTCGTCGAACGCATCGGCCCCGGGCTGTTCCCCGCCCTCTGGGGCGCCGCTGGCAAGGCCACGTACGCGCGCTGCCTGGCGCACCAGGCCCCTGCCGCGGCGCGCCTGTAGGGCGTCGTGCGCCCGAGCGGCGTCATCCCTTGCGTTTTCGCAGATCGTAAAGAGTTGCACGCTGTCATTATTTCCCTGCCGTGGATGCGTTTCAAGGCGCGATCCGGCACTGAAAGGGACATCATGACGACATTTTCGCGCATTTCCCGGGGCGCTCGCGCCGTCCTCGCGCTGGCGTGCCTGTCGGCGGCCTTGTGCAGCCATGCCGCCGCGCCGGCCGCAACCGACAATCCGCCGGCGGATGCGGAAACGCATGCACACGAAGCGATCAAGCAGGAAACCGAGCGCTATCTGGTGGCGGGCGACTTCCGGCGCCTGGAAGCGCTGTATCGCTCCCTGAACCACGCCGGCCAGCGCACGCCGAGCGGGCTGTGGAAACTGGCGATCTTCTACAACCAGCTGCGCCGTTTCGGCACCCACACCACCGACATGGACTACTGGGAGGCGGTGGAAGAGCAGGCGCGCCAATGGCAGGCCGGCTATCCGAAGTCGGTGCCTGCGCGCCTGTTCGGCGTGTACCTGCAACTGGGGCGGCTGCATGTGGCGCGCGGCAGCGGCTTGTTCAGCAAGCTGCCGGAGCAACAGCGCGACGCCGTCTCGTACGGCGCCGACGTGGCCATGCGCATGCTGGAAAAAACCCGGGTGCTGGCCGAGCGGGCCAACGATCCGGAATGGCATCGCGCCGTGCTTAGCGTGGCGCCCTACGTGGACGGCATGTCGGCCGAGGGTTATCGCAAAAAGGTGCGGCAGGCGCTGGCGCGCCATCCGAACTATCACGCCGCCTACTTCACCGCCGCGCTGTACTCGCACCCGCGCTGGGGCGGCACGCCCGACGGCGTGGCGCGCCTGGCGCACGATGCCAGCCATGCCGCCGGCAGGGAGCAGCCGTCGATGTATGCGCGCATTTACTGGTTCATGGACCAGAGCGAGTATCACGGGCACCTGTTCGACGCCGGCCGCGCCGACTGGCCGACCATGCGCGCCAGCTTCGAGCACCTGGTCAGCTTGTACCCGGCCGCGTGGAACCTCAATGCGTTCGCCTACTTTGCCTGCATGGCCAGGGATTACGAGGCCATGGACGCCATCGTCGAGCGCATCGGCGCGCAGCTGATCTTCGACGTCTGGGGCACTGACGGCGAGGCAACGCAGGCGCGCTGCGCCGCGCACCGCGCGCCCGGCGCGGCGGTCCACGTGATCGAGGCGGCGCTACCCGGGTACACTGCGGCGCGCTCGTAGGGGTGCGGCGCCGGGATGGCTGCAAGGGCTCGCAAGCCCGGGCCGCGCTGGCTGAGCGGGGCGACAGCGTGCCCCTGCCGGCTGTCGCAAGACAAGGCCGGACCTTCCACGCGTTGCAATTTAGCAACCACAAACATGCTTAATGACAAGTAAACACATTTGCCGGATAATGTTTAACATTATCTATTTATCAATCAATCTCCAGTGAAAAAATTTCTCCTGTGCGCGGCCCTGATGGCCTCCTTCCCGGCCATGGCCGCCAATGCCACCGACAACGCCAAGGCGCCCGCCGCCAAGACCGAGTCGAACATGGCCGACGCCATGGAAGCGGCCACAGTCGAACTCGAGCAGAGTTTCGGCACGGCCAAGGGCAATCCGATTCCTGTTTTCGACAAGCTGGCTGTGTACGAGTTCAGCGCGCCGACCGGCGAGAAGCTGAAAAAAGTCTTCGGTTCGGCCCGTCCGTACACGCTCACGCGCGCGCCGGCCGCAGGCGGCATGATCGCTTTCGATTTCTCGGTGCCCGCGCACAATTACGCCGACCTGAACGAACAAAACTGGTCGTGGAGCGCGCTCAAGCTCCATATGCTGACCGACCAGGCCGGCCGCACCATGACCAGCACCGGTAGCTGGCCAGTGTTCATGTTCGACAGTAAATCGGGCAAGGGGATCGTCAACAATATCACCCTGGAAAGCAAGCAAAGCCGCAACAGCGACGACGTCTGGATCGGCGCGGCACGCGTGGAGGCCAAGTCGATCGAGATGAGCGGCAAGGACAAGCCGTTCAGCATGAAAATGGACAAGCTGTCGGTCACGTCCGTGGTTGAGCCGAACGGCAAGGACTACGACCTCGCCAGCGACTTGCGCATCGAACTGATCACGGTCATGGACGAAAAAATCGAGGACTTGCGCGCGTCCCTGCGCATGAGCAAGCTCGACCTGAAAGCGTTCGAGCAATTAAGCAGTGAGATCAGGAAAAAGACCAAGCCGGGCGCCGAGCCGAAGCTGGACGAGTTAGGCCCGCAGATCAAGGCCTTCGCCAAGGGCATGTCGGCGCGCGGCACGGCGATCGAACTGACCGAGATGAGCGTGGGCTACCTGGGTCACCGCGCGCTCCTGAAAGGCCGCTTCTCCCTGGGCAAGACGGTCGAGAGCGACTTTAAGACGACCAGCGCGCTGGTCAAGAAAATGGATGCGCGCTTCGAAATGCGCGTGCCGGTCGCGCTGGTGAGCGCCGTGACGCGCAAGATCACGCTGTCGCAGGCTGAAAAACAGGCCGACAAGCCATCGCCTGAAGCGATCGACGCCACCGTCAAGTCGATGACCGACACGTACGTGACAATGGCCGTCGATGCGGGTTATGCGCGCCTGGAAGGCGATGTGCTGGTGTCGATGCTCGACTACAAGGCAGGCAAGCTGACGGTCAACGGCAAGGCCATCGCCATGCCGGGCGGCGCTGGCAAGACGCCGGCCGCTGGCGGCAAGAAGCGGGCGCGCCGCAGCAAGTAAGTATCAAGCAAGCAGCACCTGAGCGGTAAGCAAGCCAGGCATCAACCGGCGGCCATCGCTCAGCGAATGCTGCGCAGTTCACGTCGCAGCGCCGCCAGATTGGCGATATGACGATGGCGCACATCGGCGTCGGCGCCATGTTCACGGGCAGTCGTCAACGCCTTCTGTTCCGAGACCAATTCGTTTTCCAGGATCGCGCGGCGGTCGATGTCGCGCTCCTGTTGCGTGTGCGGATCGACCCTGGGGAAGGACGCCACCGTCGCACTGCGCAGCGGGACTGCCGGGGATAACGGCGCTGTCGCGAGCCCGGGTTTGGGCGGCACATTGCTCAATACGGTGACACCGCTGGCGCGGTCGACGCGGACATGGATTTCAGCCAGCGCGGGCGACAGCGCCACCAGCATCGCTATCAGCAGGCACGCGCGGCTCATGACGCCACGGCCAGACGGTGGCTGGCCAGCCTGGCCAGGCGTTGGTCCACTGCCAGCCCGGCCCGCAGCGCTCCGCCACCGGCAAGTTCGAGGCAGGCGTGCGCGCGCCGCGCGGCCCGCACGCGCCACGGCTTGACGTCGCGGTGGATCGCCAGGATCAGCCCTTCACTGTCGAGAAACACGACATCGATGGCGAAGCGCATGAACAAGGTATGAATGTTGGAACAGGGCGCCAGCAACAGCCCCTCGTCCGGCGCCAGCGCGCGCCGTCCCAGCAAGCCGACCAGGCGCGCGCCAAACGAGCACGCTACGCTGATTCGCATGCCACGCACCTCGACGCACCGCTTATCCATGTTCATTTCTCCAGTTTGCCGCGTTCCGGCGGCACGGTGATGCGCACCACCGATTGCGACAGGATCGGGATGGCGTTGATGGCATAACAGGTGAGGTGATCGAGGCTATGATCGGACCACAAGTCGCTGGTCAATACCTTGATGATCATGCTGTCGATGACCGGAATGATCATCTGGTAGCAGTAGCGCGTTTCGATCTTGAGCAGCAGTGCATCGGAGCGCTGCTGCTGCGATTTTCCACCCATGGCATTGTTGGCGTACAGGCCGTCCACGGGAATAATCTGCGCCTTGTCCGACGCACGCGTGATCTGGAAGTCGTCGAATGACTTGCTGGTCGGATTGAGGACCGTGATGCGGTGGATTTTCATGCCCTCGGTCTCCAATCTGGCACGCACAATCGCGGACAGGCCCACGCTCTTGTAATTCGATTGCGCGTCGGCGAAGCCCTCATCGCTGATACGCCACAACCCGCTGGTAGCGTACAAGGGCGCGATGTGCAAGGCAAAAGCGCGGCGCATCTCGCCCATGTCCAGCCCCGAGGCCGCCCCGGCGCGGGCGGCAGCGAGCGTAGCGACATTGGCCGTGTTCTTGGCCACCATGAACAAACCCAATTGCAGGATCGCCATGAACAAGGGAACCAGAACCCAGAACGCGATGATGTAGAACTCGATCGTCGCGGCGCCGCACTGAGCGTACACGCGGCCGGCGCCGTCACGCCGTGTCACTGCAAGGGCTCCAGCGCGGCCTGCGGCGCTGGCGGCGCCTGCGGGCCGAGCGCATGATCGACATCGCGCATCAGCGCTTGCAGCGCTTGCCGGTTAGGCGCGGCGACATCGCCGCTGCGCACGGCGATGCCGGCCGCGCCGCGCAACAAGATCGCGTGCGCCAGCGCCAGGTTGGCCTGGGCCTTGGCCATGCCCGGGTCAACCCGCAAGGCTTGTTCGAACGCGCCCTGGGCCTGGCGCACCTGCTTGGTGCGCAGGTACACGGTGCCGAGCCGGAACCAGGCCGTGGCGTTGGCGGGAAAGGCGTCCACGATTTGCAGGTAACGCAGCTCGGCATCGCCAAAACGGCCGGCGCCGATTTCCTGCTCGGCCCGCGCCGCCAGTTGCGTCATCTGCGCCTCGCTCATCGGACCGGCAGCCTGCGGCGCCGGCGCCGGCGTGGTGCAGGCCAACAGAAAGGAACTGCAGCACATCAGCGCTGCGCGAAAAACGGCGTTGCGTGGCTTGAGCATCAAGGCCTCCTCAGTTGATTGCGCCCAGCATCTTGACCACGATGGGAAAACCGATCACGACGAAGGTGCAAGGGAAAATACACAGGATCAGGGGGCCAAGCATCTTGACCGGCGCTTCCATGGCCAGCTTCTCGGCGCGCGAAAAGCGCTCGTTGGTGCGCTGGGTCGACTGCGCGCGCAGCACCATGCCGAGGCTGGCGCCGGTCTTTTCGGCCTGGACCAGTGCGCTGATGAGGGAGCTGACGGCGGCGTTGTCGAGCCGCTCCTCGAGCATGCGCAGCGCGTCGATGCGGTTGCGTCCCGAGCGGATCTCGCGCAGCAGGCGGGCAAAGGCGCGGCGCAAGGCATTGTCGGGCGTTTTCTCGACGGCGATGTTCATCCCCACGGTCAGGTTGCAGCCGGATTCGATGGCCAGGGTCAGCATGTCGAGAAAGGCCGGCAGGTTTTTCAGCACGTCGATCTCGGTGCGCTTGATGCGGTCGCGCATCCAGATTTCGAGGTAGCAGAAACCGAACAGGAAGCCGGCCATCGGTATCACCAGGCCCTTCGCCCCCACCCATAAGGCCAGCAGCGTGACCAGGGCGCCGATCAGGCACGCATACACGACCTTCGACGCAAACCACTGCTGGGGCGAGAGCGCATAGTCGAGTTCCACCTTGCGCAGCCGGCGGATGGTCTTCTCGCGGTACTCGACCGACAGCAAGGGACCAAGATAATGGGTGACCAGGACAATCAGCGGCCAGACACGCGCCATGGCCGGCGGCGGCTTGTCGGCATAGGTGCGGTCTTCGACTTCGACCGCGGTGACGATCCGGTAAGCGAATACCGCGCCGAACATCATGGCCATCGCAAACGCGCCGGCGAGCAGATACATTTCGATCATGCGCAGCTCCCCTTACACATCGATGGCGACGATCTTGCGGATCAGGACGAACCCGACGCACTCGAGCACGAAAATGAGCAGTAGCACGCCATAACCGATCCAGGTCGTAAACAGCGGCGCCATGGCCTCCGGCTCCATGCCGTTGAGCGCCGCCATGAGGAACAGCGGCAGGCAGCCGACGATGAGTCCTTGCAGCTTGCCCTGCGCGGTCAGGGCGTCGATCTTGTCTTCCATCGCCAGTTTGCGGCGCATGGTGTCGGCCAGGCGTTCGAGCGACTCGGTCAGGTTGCCGCCGACCTCGCGCGCGATGCGCATGCTGGTGGCAAACATCGTGTACTCGCGCGAGCCGATGCGCGACTCCAGTTCATCGACCGCTTCGTCCATGCCCACGCCCATGCGCAGCTTGCGCACCAACAGCGAAAATTCCTGGCTCGATGGCTTGGGCAACTGCTCGGCCAGCAGCGCCAGTCCCTGCTGCAAGCTCATGCCCGAACGCAGGGCGCCGACCAGCGAGTCTAGGGTGTCGGGCAACTGGCGGATCAGCATCCTGCGGCGGCGCGCCCTGAGGCGCTTATGCACCAGGCCGGGGCCGACCAGGCACGCCACGGCGCCGGCGACAGCCAGCAGCGGATTGCGGCTCAAAACCAGCAGCACGACAGGCACCAGCACGGTGGCGACGATACTGAGCTTGGTCAGCAGGCGCGGGTCCATGAAGATGAACATGTCCGACAGCTTCAGGCTGGTCGTATCGAGCACCTTTTCCTGGTAAGACGCGGCCAGGCTGCGTCCCAGCATCCATACGGCGGCCACGAACAGCACCGTGGCCACGGCGATGCCGGCCGCGATCACGCTGGGCAGCAGCGCGTCATCCATGGCCGGCCTGGCCCGCCCCGACGGCGCCGTCGACGCCAAAGGTGGTCAGGTCGATGTCGATGCCGAAGCCGCGCAGTTCTTCGTAAAAGGTGGGCACGTTCCCGCACGGAACGAACTGGCCGCGCACCTTGCCGTTATCGTAAAAGCCGAGACGCTGGAAGCGGTAGATTTCCTGCATCTGGATCACGCCGCGCTCCATGCCGGTGATTTCGGTGATGCTGGTGACCTTGCGCGTGCCGCAGGCAAAGCGGGTTTGCTGGACGATGATCTGGACCGCGGACGCCACCTGTTCGCGGATCGCCATCACCGGCAGCTCCATCCCGCCCATCATCACCATCACTTCGAGGCGCGAGAGCATATCGCGCGGCGAATTGGCGTGGGCCGTCGTGAGCGAACCATCGTGGCCCGTGTTCATCGCCTGCAGCATGTCGAGCGCCTCGCCCCCGCGGCACTCGCCGACCACGATGCGGTCGGGCCGCATGCGCAGCGCATTCTTGACCAGCTCGCGGATGGTGATCTGGCCGCGCCCCTCGACGTTGGCCGGGCGCGCTTCGAGCGTGACCAGATTGTCGTGATACAGCTTCAGTTCGGCGGCATCTTCGATCGTGACGATGCGCTCGTAGGGCGGAATCAGGTTCGAAATGATATTGAGCAGCGTGGTCTTGCCCGAGCCGGTGCCGCCGGAGATGACGATGTTCTTTTTCTGCTCGACGCAGGTGCGCAGGAAGGCGACCATGGCGGCGTCGACCGAATCGAACTTGACCAGGTCGGCCACACCCAGGCGGCGCTTGGCGAACTTGCGGATAGAGACCGACGGCCCCTTGAGCGCAATCGGGCGGATCGCGATATTGACCCGCGAGCCGTCTTTCAGGCGCCCGTCGCACAAGGGGGACGATTCATCGACGCGGCGTCCGATGGGCGAGACGATGCGCTCGATCACGCCCATCAGCGCCTTCTCGCTGCTGAAGGCAATGTCGCTGCGGCGCGTCTGTCCATCGCGTTCGACAAAAATATCCTGGGCGCCGTTGACCATGATCTCGGTCACCGAGTCGTCGGCCAGCAGGCTTTCGAGAACGCCCAGGCCGACCGCTTCGTCGAGCACGAACCTGGCCAGTTCATCGGGATCGGTCACGGCCGGCAGGGTGACCTTCGCCATCAACTCGCGGATCAGCTTATCGGCCACGCCGCGCAACTCGGTGTCGCCCATGCGCGTCACATCCTGGCGGCGCAGGTCGAGTGTCTGGATCAGCTCCGCGTGCAGCACCTCGGCATTGCGCGACAGGGCCAGGTGCAGTGCGCGCGCGGCGTCGCTGCGGGCGCCGCCGCGCGGCTCCTCGACCGGCTGGAGCAGCGCCTGCGCGGCGGCGGCCGGCGTAACCGGGTCACACAGGGAAGGCTTGACCGGTTCGGCCGGACGCGCCAGACCAACCGCCTTGACCCGCAGGTGCTGGCCGCCGACCATGATGGCGTCGTCCACGCGCAATGGGCCGTAACGCACGATCCGCTCGCCGTTGACGAAGACGCCGGCCAGCGAGGCCAGGTCGATCACGCTGGTGCCGCCTTGCGCGTCCACGGTCAGGTGCAGCGCGCCCTTGCCGGCTGCGGCAGGCAGCGGAATCGGCGAGGCTGCCTCGGCGCCGATCACGGCGGTTTTACTGATGACATAGTCGGCGAGCTGGCCGTCGGGCTGTCTGGATTCGATCGTGATCATGGGATTATTCCGTCATCGTCAGCGGTGCGGGGGGCTTCGGGCCAAGTTGCTTGTCGCGCAGGGCCTTGTCGAATTCATACAGCTTCTGCTTGTTCACATCCGCCGGCCCGGCAGTGGGATTGGGGGTTGCCTGCACCAGGCGCGGCGTGATCATGATGGCCACTTCACGCGTGGCGCTGACCGTCGCCTTGTTGCGGAACAGGCCACCGAGAAAAGGAATCTGCCCGGCCCCCGGCACCTTCTGCGTGTCGCGCGCGCCCTCGTACGAGTACATGCCATTAAGGACCACCGTTTCGCCGTCGCGCGAATTGAATTCGGCGGTCGATTTACGTTTGAGCAGGCCAGGGACGCCGAGCACGGTGACCGAGCGGTCGATGCTGCTCACTTCGACGTCGACCTTGGCGTAAATGGCGCCCGATTCGTCCGTCACCGGCGTGACATCGAGGATGACGCCATATTCCTTCATCTCGACGCTGGTGCGGCCAAGCGCATCGACGCTGGGCAGCGGGATTTCGCCGCCGGCCACGAAGCGCGCTTTCGAACCGCTGCGCGTGCTCAGGCTGGGGGCGGCAAGCACCTGGGCTTCACCGTCCTGCACCAGCAAGTTGATGCGCGAGGTAATCAGCGACGTGAGGTTGATGAAGCCTTTCGGCGGCCAGATCTTGTTGGCCAGGGCGCCGTCGGCGATATCGATGCCACTGCTGCCGGCGGGGGGAAGGTAACGAAACGTCGGGTTGCTGTAGAAATCGGCGATGACGCCGGCATGCGGCCCATTGACGTTCGAGTCCCAGCGGATGCCGAGGTCGCGCGAGCCCTTGGTGGTCAATTCGAGGACCTTGACGTCGAGGTAGACCATTTTTTCCCAGCCCACCTTGCCGACGAAATTGACCACCTGCTCCGGGAACATCTTCTGGATCGACTGCGCCCGTTCCTGGTTGATATCGCTGACCATCTCGCCCTCGAGCACGATGCGGGCGCCGGCCACGCGGGCGCGGACATTCTGGACATTGGCCAGCAGCCGGTTGATGTCTTCCAGCGTGGCCGCCAGATTCGCCTCGCGCACCTGCACCGTCATGATTTTCTCGCCGCCGCCCTTGAGCCAGACGTGCAAGGTGGTACTGCCGCCGCTTTCGGCCAGCACCAGCATCTGGTTATTGGCCAGGCTGGAAGCGGAGATCACCTTGCCGTTGCCGATCGCGATACGCGACGGCGACAAGGGCAGCACGCGTGCTTCGCCGACGAACATATCGATCGTAGTCGGTGGCGCGGCATGTGCCGGCGTGGCCAGCATCACCAGGATGCTCAATGTAGCGACGAGTGCTTTGATCACTTGGTTGGTCCGTTCTTATGGTTTGGTGGGGGACGCCGCGGTAGCGACCAATGGCGCCGGCGCCGCTACAAGGCCGAGACGGTTATGCACATTGCCGGCGCTGGGCGCCGACGCGGGTGCGGCGGCCGGCGCTGCCGGGCGCGGCGCGATCTCCTTGAGCAGGTTGACCAGCGCCTCGCCGCCCTCGGGCGCCTTGACGCGCGCCCCGCCGGCGGTGCCGGTGCCGCCGATAATGATCTCGATAAAGCGACCCTCGTCCGGCTTGGGCGGGGCCCCTTCCACCTGCTTGAAAGTCGCCTCGTCGAGTACGACGCGCTTGAGCACATCCTTGTCTTCCGGGTTGCGCAGCACCGCGGTCAGTTTGCCGATTTGCTGGGCCAGCAGGATCTGCTCGGCGTCGCGCGGGCCGACGTTCAAGGTGACGGTGCTAAATTCCGCGTTGACTTCGTGTTCGCCACCGCCTTCAGTGCGCACGACGCGCTTTTGGGTGGTTTTACCTGTCGCCATGACCGAGACCGCCTGCATGATCAAGCGCACATGCAGCAGCTCCTTGGCGCGCGCCTGGCCGTCGGCTTCGGGTGGCTGGTTGTAGGAATTGCTGGTGGTGCCGGGGCCGGTGAACAGCAGGTCGATGATGTCGCCCGGGACCAGCATGCCCGAAATCGAACTGATTTCGTCGACCGGAAACGTGATCGCACGCTCGCCCTTGGCGACGGTGGTCGAGAGGGCTGCGTGGTCGCCGCGTTCGAGCGCGCCGCGGTCGATCGGGTCACCGGGTTTGAGCGCCACCATGATTTTCTGGCCCTGCACCATGTCGAACGAATCGGGCGCCAGCACGGTACTGCTCAGATAACGCTCCGGCACCGAGCGCACCGCCAGATTGGCGCCGCTGAGCGTGGCGCCGGCCGGAATCTCGGCCTTGGCCACGAGGATTTTCTTGGTCTGGTAGTCGCCGGCGAGCCTGGCTTCCTCGCGACTGAGATGGGCGCGCAGGAAGTAGTTGGCGCCGACAAAGCACACGATGCCGAGACCAACCGCTCCACCCAGCAACAGGGTATTTTTAGAGATTTTCAAGGGACGCATTCGGACGGTAGGTTAAGAAACGGACATCATGAAGCTGTAGCTGCGGAAGAATGCCCGCACAGCGCGCGCGAGGTAATCGGCCAGCGACATGTCGTTGGTCAGGGCGGTGGGGATGAACAGGACCAGTGCCACGGTGCTGGTCACGACCAGGTATTCGATCATGGCCTGGCCGCGCTGGCGTGTGCCCGGCGGTGGCGCTGCGGTGGAAGTCGATTGATGGCGGCGCATGCGGTTCATCCTGGCTTAGTTAAGAAGGGTATTCATCATGACGATCGAACCGTTCGGTTGCGCGGTCAGGGTTGCGTCGAATTGCTGCTTGCCCTTATTGGCGGCGAACACAATGCCGGTGGGTTCCGCCTTGAAGCGGTGGCGTTCCCAACCAGACGCTTTGAGGGATGCTTCGAGCGAGGCAGCGGTGGCGGTCATCGAACGCTTCGACACGGCGATCACTTGCTGGGATGCGCGGCCCTGGTCGACCGAATCGATGATGGAAACAGGGGTCATATCGGGCGGCAGGCGCACTGCCAGCTTCGGTTCGCGGGTGGCCGACGGCGATGTCAGCGCGACGAAGCCTTCGATGGTCGAGGCGCTGGCCTGGCGCACCTGAAAACTGCGGTGCTGCGCGCCGACGGTTTGATTGAGGACGGTCCAGGCGCTGTTGACTGAGCGTTTGACTTCGCCCGGCGAGCGGCGCCAGCGGGTTTCGACGTCCTGTAATAGTGCGTCGAGAGCGAGCCTCGAGGCGAAAGCGCGCACTTGCATCGGCGTGCCGTTGACCTGCAAGGTGTCGCCCATCGCTTGCAGCTGTACCGTGTCGGGCATGTCTTGCCAGCCGGCGCGGGCGACGCCAGGGAGTGCGAGCGCCATCAGGACAAGTACGAGGCGGGCCGTCATCGTTGTCAGAAACATTGAGCGCCTCCGTAGGCCGGCAGATTGCTGCCTGTGACACGATCGGCCGGGACGATGTCGGGGCAGATCTTGCCTGGTTCGAAATGCCGAAAGGCTGGTTCGAGGGGCACCAGAAGGTAGCTGGCGGCCTTGATCACCGGCGTTATCCTGTGGAACAGCCCGGCTCCGGTGAAGACACGGGTACGTTCGGCGACCTGGGACGGACTGTTGGCATCCCAGTTGTCGGTGATGAGCGAAGATGTTTCGTTAAGTGTGAGATTGAGCTCGTTGAGCGGTGCGGGCAACGAGGTCACGTTGCTCAGTTTGACGCTGACGGTGCTGGTGTACAGGCCGCCTTCGGGGAGTTTTTCGCCGTCGGATATTGTTGCGAGGGTTTCCGTTACCAAACCCATAACGTCTGTAATCACGCTTGCGGCCTTGCCCGGCAGTTTATCGTGTACGGTGCGGACCGTTACATCTATCGGTTTATCAAGTAAACGTTGTTCCCCCGAGTGGTCCTTCCAGACCTGACTTTGGACGCCCCATTCTGAACTATCGGTCATACCGTCGCCGCTCTTAAACGCGTCCAGATTCCAATGAAAAAGACGTGCACGCGTCTGCTCCTGGAGCTTGCTATCGCTAAATGATGGGGGGCGTACCGTGCGTTCCCATGCGCTATAACGCGCAGCTTGAATTGTGCTCGCCTGAATATCGTGGAATTTCCCCAAATAGCAAATAGCCAAAAAAATCATAACTACAAAACTCGTAACTATGGTCATTTCCACCATCGCTTGGCCACGCTGACGTAGAAAATAGGGGGAAATGCTCATTTTGCCGCCGCATTTACAAAAATCTCAGGATTTACCTCTATGCCAACTTTTAACGATATAGGCTCATCTACCATAGCGCTACCAAACAATGACGGACCCGGAATATCGCGCGTGTAGACAATTGGAGGTTTTCCATCAGCCATTGCTATTCTCCCGAGAATTGGATCGAGCACACACATTTCGTCAACCACTTTACCAGCAACCATAAGATCGTGCGCCCCCGTGCATCTTACGGCAATTCCATTGATCTTTTTTACAATAGAATAGGCTTGTGCAAGCTCTGGATCATATGGTTTTAACTGATATGAAACTCGCCCCTCATGATTCTCACTTTGATTTTCCGAATCAAGGTCCGCCTCAATTCCATTATGGGCAACCCAAGTTCTGAAACCACTTCCATAGCTTGTTGCACATCCGTTTTCGGCCGTTATATCTTGAATATCCACTCCGAATTCCTCTTCGGTTGTCCTAAATGACTTGCCGTCACTTGTTACCGTGGTTCGCCTCATTACAAAATCTTTGGGAATAGCTGGAAACGGTTTGACAGGAATGTTCTTCAATTTGGCAGACGCAACGCAAAGCTTGTAAGGCAAACTCCACAGCTTGAAATATTCCTCAACCGATGTAGGCCGGCGTATAGTGATTAACTCATAACTATCTCGGCCATTATTGTGGATAAGGGATTGTGTATCTTGCTTCCCTATTTTTTCCTCCTCTCCACATGAAGCTAATAATGCGAGTCCCATCAAAAAAAATAGCCGAAATCTTAACAAAATTGAGTTTATTATACTCTGCACGATCCTCTACCTTTCATTGCAGCACTCAAAACAGGAATTCCTTTAGCGAACGCAACGATACTTATCGGTATAACATCATCAGTCGCCAAAGAAGCACGCCAGTAGGGATTGAACAGGCTCGGAAACTCTACCCCGCCACCTCCGCGCGGATGATCGAATGGACGTTGAAAGGTGATACATGCTTCGGCAATCGCATAGACACCGCCTTCATCTATATATTGAGGATCATGCTCGATCACACTGCCATCTATTAACACCGCCTTAGCCGCAAGTGCGCTGTCAGCTGTCGCTATGACATTCTTCTTTATTACGACTTCGACAGCAAACGGAAGCATGTTTTTCTTTAAGTTTTTGACGTCAAATTCCTGGATATCTCTGTAATTCGGAAAGGGGGCTTGCCTTGACCTGAAAGTAAGCTGATTTGCAGTAAGCTTGCTCATCGCTGCATTACGCGCCAGCAGGCCATCGTAAGCGCCCCATTCGTTGATGTCACCATGATCACCAATCTTGCTGACTGCTCGAGACGTCGAATACGCTTGTGCACCGCCCCACCCTAACGGTATCTGCACGCCCAAACCCGAGAAACCCATTCGGAACTTCAATGAATCCATTGCCTTCCATGCATCATAGTCGATTAAATCGGTCCCACCCTGCTTTCTAAGGCTGATAAAAGTACCCAACTTCCAGTCACGCGCCCGCGAGAATTCATCTCGCGAATTAAGCGCAACTTCTCGTAAGCGAGCACGGCCATCACTGTTTTTTCCTATTGAGGGGCGATTTGTCTTATTGTATGTTTCGGTGAATTCAGACCATTCTTTAATGTTGTATGCGAAGAGTGCAATGCCACCGCGCGAGATTTCCGCACCATTCCTCTTTGTTACCTCGTAAGCAATGTCAGCAGCGATAACGCTACCGGAGTTATTAAATACAATCTGCGCGGTGTGTTCAACGGTATTTAGCGCGCGCAGTGCATCTTCAACCTGCGGTAACTGTCGTTGTATCTCGTTGTTGACTTTGTCCAGGACCACAGATACTTTCTGTACGGCAGCATAAACCGGAGGATAAAGTTTTGCTATGTGACTGACATTTCTGACAAGCTCCGCCAAATAGTCAATCCATGAACGAAGGCTCACGGATTGGGCGATCGTCACTTCATTGACGATCATGGCCCGGTTCATGTAAGCCTGAAAATTAAGAGTACGCGCCTGCCACACAGCACCGCTGTAGGCAGCAGCGTCAGCCGCGTTCATAGCGCGCATTTTTGCGTTGGTCACCTGCCCGGAATTGAACGCCACGAGCATGATCCCGGTCAGCGCAGCAGCAAAGGCAAGGAATAGGACAAGAGCCTGGCCATTCTGATAGTTTCTGATTTTTCGCACACCGCCCCCGGCGATTATGTCTCGGGGGACGCTCCCCCGAGCTCAAGAAATCAACTAGCACTACCGATATTATTTGACGCCGGCAGTCGACTCGTAGGCATCCAAGTGGAGGCTTTTAGCCCGAGCATTTGCTGCAGTGTTCCCGTCAGTCACGACCTTTCGCGCTCCTTCATTCTTAGCCCCAGCCAAGGTCGAGGCGGCGACACCTGTTTGGCCACGGATCACGTCTCCGAAGGCCTGGTATACCCCAATGGCCGCGATAGCAATCAGCGCAACGATAATGATGTATTCAGTCATGCCTTGGCCAAGTTGACGACGACGCGTAATGAACTTATTCATGTTGACTCCATTAATATTGATCGAGAGAAACCACACGAACTGGACGAACTATACTCATGTAATAGGAAGTGAAAAATCCTGAATGCAAGGTGTTTAACCTAGATCAAATTGTCTCAAGATTTTTCCACAACTGTTGCAAATTTAGCTCAACCTCCTTTCACCTCTTAATACTGCGATGCTTGATAGTCGACGTGACAACTGCGATTGCCATTTCATCCAGATTCAACCAATGAACGATCGTGTATGAAATGTGTCTGGATGAAAATGTTGAGTCAGAGTAACTATTCAGCCCTTACAAATCAATGAGTTACGTGATTTTCACGCTTGAAAAAGGCGCGATTTACTCAGTTTTTATGAAAAAAGCCGGGTTTTCGCGTTTTTCAGCTGTTTTCAGATGGCCGCAACCCATTGATTTTAAATAGGTTTTTACACCCCTCCCAGAGGCTGAATAGTCACGAGTCAGATTAGCTGATCATAAGTTTAATGTTTTGATCTATATCTTCATTCATGTTTGCAAATTGGAAAAATTATTGCCATACTGAAATTTATCGAATAGCGTATAAATCACAAATCCGCATGAATATGCGCTGTTAAATTTCGCTAACTGAACCTTGCCAACGTAGCATGCAAATGACGAGCCTATGGGTGTGAGGCGATTGGCCGGCGTTTGTTTGAGGAAAGTCAAGATTGGAGAAGAATAGTTCTTGCTAGAATCACTATCAGTCAATTTCCCAGAGTGGATACTTACAAAAATCAAAATTGTCCGCTGCGTGACTTGTTTCATCGCTTCCCAGCGAAATTTTTCGCAGAGGCCACGTCACCTTAATCCGGCAGAATTCTCAATATTCTTACCGTGCGAAATCAGGTCTTGTTGATGTATCGTCAACCAATACTTTTCTATCAACCTAACTGGGCATATCATGGCAAACAATTTCTATCTTCTATTGCCGACAACCGCCGTCATCTGCTCGCTCTTAAGCGGGTGTTCACGCCAATCCGACACCGGCACAACGCCTGCAGCTCGCACCGAGCCAACGCTTCATGCTGAGAGCGCTAGCCCTGCGGGGCCACTTCCTGCCACTTCATCATCGCCGCCGACATTGTCAGCTGCTCCACTTGGTCCGCCGGCCACCCTCGAAAACTCTCCTATTTCGGGATCTGCAAATGCCGAGCCGCCCACTCTCGCGAGAAGCGATATCTTAGATAAGATTCCCCTTACCACAGCTGCGGTGCCGCCCTACCCATTTTTTGAATATCCAGCAGTAATCCCTAAACATCAATATCGAGGGGAGCTTGTGGAATTCGACAGAGTTGGCATCATTGTTGAGAACAAGGTGCGTTTTGTGGAAGGACGTTATGCGGAAATTCTATTTTCGAACCGGGAGGCAAATCTGACTGTCTTGGCTTCGCACCGTAGTTATACCAATGCTATCGAGGCACTCGGTGCCGTCAAGGTGAACAGCGTATCGCCAGATGATCCAACGTTTCTCAAGGAATTTGATTCTCCAAAACTGCGCAAAGATTTGCACATCCCCGAGCGGGAAATGTCCTATGACGCCTACGCCCTGCGCACCACCGAAGGCATTTCCTGGATCGTCCTGATGGTGAACGAATCGCGTACGAATATCTTCGTTGCGCAAGCCAAGGAGCTGGTCTCGCCGGTGATCTTGAAGCGCGCCGCAGCAATCAAGTCGGAACTCGATGCCAAAGGCCACATCGCCTTGTATATCAACTTCGATACGGACAAGGCCATCGTCAAGGCCGACGGCAAGGCGGCAGTCGATGAAATTTCGACCGTCCTCAAGTCGGATCCCGCGCTTCGCCTGTCGATTGAAGGCCATACCGACAACGTCGGTGACGCCGGACACAACAGCGCATTGTCGAAACAGCGTGCCGACGCCGTCGTCCAAGCCCTGCTCGCCAGCGGCATCGACAAGACGCGTCTCGCCGCTGCCGGTCACGGTGCCGACCAGCCGCTGGTGCCCAACACGGACGAAGCAAGTCGCGCCAAAAATCGCCGTGTCGAGCTCGTTAAAGTGGTGAAAACCTGACCAGGACGGCAGCCGGCGAAACAAGGCTGCAGCTGCCTCATGGGGCCTGCAGCCTTTTTCATTGCTCAGTAAGTATGCACTTGGCGTGACTTGGCCACGCTCGGCTTAGGTGGCGCCACGACAGCCAACTTGCGGTCCGAATTGGACCACACCTGCATGCACTCGGCACCGGTCCAGTTGGTCGCTTCAGGACAGGCGCAATGCGTCCCTGCAAGGTAACTGTTGGCCGGACATGGCTTGTCCGAGCGCTGCACAGTCAGCCCGGACCCACCCGGCATATGGGGCGGCTTGGTCCACACCGATGCAAGCAGCAAGCCTGCAAACACGGCGACAGCGATAAAAATGGCTTTCATGACGTCCTCTTGCTTGGCGGTGAAACCTAACCATTGCAGGAAGTGTCCACGTCATTGTTGCGTAAAATCAACTCTTATTTTCTTACCTGTACGCAATGCCACAAACGTGGCATCCGCGCGACGCCGTCACACCACTTCAGCCGCCGCTGCCAGCCGCGCAGGTATTTCCGATCCGCGTCCAGCGCACCCGCTGGCGCGTATCGGTCGCCACCGACTTGCCCGACTGCGCCATCGCCGCGCGTACCGCCTCCGCTTCCTCGGGCGTCTTCGCATTGCGCAGCGCTTTCGCAAACTCCACATTGACCGCCACCTGCTTTTCCGCCAGCTCGCGCTGCAAGCGTGGCAAGTCAAGCAGCTGCTGCGCCGCCCTGGCGCGCGCTTGCGCCGTCTTGCCCTGTGCCGCCTCGCGTTCGAGCACGGGGCGCATCCACGCCAGGTCGGCCGCCGGATCGCTGGCCCGGGTGGCGCTGACAGTGTCGTAGTCCCACGTCACCTTGTCGATGCGCCGGATGGTCAGCGTCACCACCGCCGCCGGACAATTCGCCGTATGCACCAGCACCCCATCCGCACCCACCTGGCTCGATTGGTCAGGGCAGGACACCAGCGCCACCGCCGACGAATACAGCGCATCCGAGATCCTGCGTGGCCGGATGCAATGCGTTACCGGTCCCTTGCCTTCATAGACCTTCTCGCCCGAGTCAGCCCCGGCGACCCGTTCGCGCCGCACGATGTCGCCACTGGACCCATCGACCCGCGTATCTACCCGGTTGGCCGGCGCCGGCGCCGGCAGGCTGCTGGTCGATGCCGAATCGAGCCGGTACAAGCCCGCTGGCGGCAAAATTTGTTCGATCGCCGGCGCGGCGAGCGCCATTCCGCCAACGAGCAGCGCCAGCGCCAGCGCCAGCGCCGCCAGCATGGTGCGGTTCACCGAAACAGTCATGAAATTCTCCTGAAATATTGGCGATACGGCCGCGCGAACTGCGCGCAGCCATAAAAAAAGGGAGGAAGAACATCACGTTCCGCCTCCCCTGTCCGTCATGCCGGGCGCTTTATGCGAGCTTGCCGTGGCATGCCTTGTACTTTTTGCCGCTGCCGCAAGGGCATGGGTCGTTGCGGCCGACCTTCGGTCCGAGCATCTCGTCTTCGCCCACCACGCCGACCGGCGCCAGCAAGTCTTCCGGCGCCGTGTCCGGATTGAAGTCGGCGTGCTGGTAGCTGACGTTTTCGACGTGCGACTGGTGCATTGCCGCTTCGGCCGCATCGATCTCTTCGCGCGACTGGATCCGTACCGTCATGACCATGCGGATCACTTCGTTCTTGATCATGTCGAGCATCGATCCGAACAACTCGAACGCTTCGCGCTTGTACTCCTGCTTCGGGTTCTTCTGCGCATAGCCGCGCAGGTGGATACCCTGGCGCAGGTGGTCCAGCGCCGCCAGGTGCTCGCGCCAGTGGCTGTCCACGCTTTGCAGCATGACGTTGCGCTCGAAGCCGCCAAACGACTCCTTGCCGACAATCGCGATCTTGCTGTTGTACGAGGCGTCGGCCGCGGCCAGCACGCGCTCGCGGATGTCGTCGTCGGTCATGCTGGTATCGGTGGACAGCATTTGCGCCAGCGGCACATTGAGCTGCCATTCGTTGGCCAGGGTCGCTTCCAGGCCGGCGATGTCCCATTGCTCTTCGACCGATTCTTCCGGCACGTAGGCATGCACCACATCGGTGAACACACCGGCGCGCAGCGAGGCAATCAGTTCGGCGATGTCGGTCGTTTCCAGCAGTTCGTTACGCTGGGTGTAGATCACCTTGCGCTGGTCGTTGGCCACGTCGTCGTATTCGAGCAGCTGTTTGCGGATGTCGAAGTTGCGCGCTTCGACCTTGCGCTGGGCCGATTCGATCGAGCGCGAGACGATGCCCGCTTCAATCGGTTCGCCTTCCGGCATCTTCAGGCGGTCCATGATGGCGCGCACGCGGTCGCCCGCGAAAATGCGCAGCAGCGCATCGTCGAGCGACAGGTAGAAGCGCGATGAACCCGGATCGCCCTGGCGGCCGGAACGGCCACGCAACTGGTTGTCGACGCGGCGCGATTCGTGACGCTCGGTGCCGATGATGTGCAGGCCGCCGGCTTTGACCACGTGCTCATTGAGCGACTTCCACTCGCTGCGCAGCTTTTCGGCCTGGGCCGCCTTGTCGGCATCGGTCAGCGCTGCATTGGCTTCGATGATCTGGATCTGCTTTTCGACGTTACCGCCCAAAACGATGTCGGTACCACGGCCGGCCATGTTGGTGGCGATGGTGATCATCTTCGGACGACCCGCCTGGGCGATGATTTCGGCCTCGCGCGCATGCTGCTTCGCATTGAGGACGTTGTGCGCCAGCTTGGCCTTGTCGAGGATCCCCGACAGCATCTCGGAGTTTTCGATCGAGGTGGTGCCCACCAGGACAGGCTGCCCGCGCTCGTAGCAATCGCGGATATCGATCAGCATCGCGTTGTATTTCTCGGCCGAGGACTTGTACACCTGATCCTGGCGGTCCTTGCGCTGCGACGGACGGTTCGGCGGAATGACCACGGTTTCGAGACCGTAGATTTCCTGGAATTCGTACGCTTCCGTATCGGCCGTACCGGTCATGCCGGACAGCTTGGCATACATGCGGAAGTAGTTCTGGAACGTGATCGAAGCGAGGGTCTGGTTCTCGTTCTGGATGCGCACGCCTTCCTTCGCTTCGACCGCCTGGTGCAGGCCGTCCGACCAGCGCCGGCCCGTCATCAGGCGGCCGGTGAATTCGTCGACGATCACCACTTCATCGTTCTGCACCACGTAGTGCTGGTCCTTGTGGTACAGCGCGTGCGCGCGCAGGGCCGCGTACAGGTGATGGATCAGGGTGATGTGGGCGGCGTCGTAGAGCGAGGCGCCTTCCGGCAGCAGGCCCATTTTGGTCAGCATCGCCTCGGCGTTCTCGTGACCGCGTTCGGTCAGCAGCACCGTGTGCGCTTTTTCATCCTTGGTGTAGTCGCCCGGGACCGATACTTCGCCCTTGCCGTCCGGCGTCTCTTCGCCGATCTGCAGGGTCAGCATGGCCGGCAGCGAGTTAATCTGGTGATACAGCTCGGTGTGGTTTTCCGCCTGGCCCGAGATGATCAGCGGCGTACGCGCTTCATCGATCAGGATCGAGTCGACTTCATCGACCACCGCGAAATTGAGGCTGCGCTGAACGCGCTCGCTGGCCTCGAACACCATATTGTCGCGCAGGTAGTCGAAACCGAATTCGTTGTTGGTGCCGTAGGTGATGTCGGAGGCGTAGGCGGCCTGCTTGACGCTGTGATCCATCTGCGACAGGTTGATGCCGGTCGTCAGGCCCAGCCAGCCGTACAGGCGTCCCATCCACTCGGCATCGCGCTGGGCCAGGTAATCGTTGACCGTGATGACATGCACGCCCTTGCCGGACAGCGCGTTCAGGTAGGTCGGCAGGGTCGCCATCAGCGTCTTGCCCTCGCCGGTGCCCATCTCGGCGATTTTGCCGTAATGGAGGACCATCCCGCCGATCATCTGCACATCGAAGTGGCGCATCTTGAGCACCCGCTTGGCCGCTTCGCGGCACACCGCGAACGCTTCCGGCAGCAGCTGGTCGAGCGTTTCGCCCTTCGCGAAGCGCTGCTGGAACTGCGGCGTCTTCGCTTGAAGTTCAGCGTCCGACAGCTTTTCGATCTGTGGCTCGAGCGCGTTAATCTCGCGCACGGTTTTTTGATATTGCTTGAGCAGCCGCTGGTTGCGGCTACCGAAAATCTGGGTCAGTAATGACATGCTTGAATTCTTGAAAAAAACGCCGCAAAAAGAAGCCGCAATGATAGCAAAAACATATCACCCAACGGCCGACTATGCAAAAAAGACTGTGATTTTATCATGCGATACGGCCACACTTGGGGATATTGGCCCGGAACTCAAGGGGCAGGGGCAAAACAAAGTTAATAAAATGACTCCGGGACGCGCTGGTAGCGGGACGCCGCGCGCTGTGATATGTTGCGCCTTATGCATATCTACGGAACCAAGACGCGCCGCACCTCGATTGTCGCTACCGATTTTCTCAAGCGTAACGACAAGATGGCGGCGCTGCTGCCGACGGCGATGCGCATGGCCAGCCTGCAGAGCGACTGCGCCAAAGCGCTGCCGCCGATGTTCGGCAATTGCGACGTGCTCTCGTTCGAAGACGCGCGCCTGGTGCTGGCCACGCCCAGTTCGGCCGTCGCCGCCAAGCTCAAACAGCAACTGCCCAAACTGCAAGGGGCGCTGCAAAAGCGCGGCTGGCATATCGACGACATCAAACTGAAGGTACAGGTCACGCGCAGCATCGCCCAAGTGGTGCATACGCACCAGCTGATCCTGCCCGGCACGGCGCGCTCGGCGTTCGAAGCGCTCGCTGACGCGCTGCCGAAAACCAAGGCCAACGCTACCCTGATCGCCGCCGTCAAGGCGATGGCGGCGCGCCAGCGCTGATCGGAATACCCGCTAGGTAAGCGCCCACTCGCGCGCCATCTGGCGCACGTATGAGGCCGGGGCGCTGCCGGGTTTTTCGAACGCCACGATCTCGTACGCGTCCGGATGCTTGAGCAGTTCCAGCAGCAGCAGATTGTTGAGCGCATGGCCCGACTTGTGCGCCTCGTACCCAGCCAGCAGCGGGTGCCCGACCAGGTACAAGTCGCCGATCGCGTCGAGGATCTTGTGGCGCACGAATTCGTCGTCGTAGCGCAGGCCATCGGAATTGAGGATGCGGTATTCGTCCATGACGATCGCGTTTTCGAGCGAGCCGCCGCGCGCCAGGCCCATGCCGCGCAAGCTTTCCACGTCCTGCATGAAACCGAAGGTGCGCGCGCGCGCCACATCGTGTACATACGATACGTCGCCAAAGTCGACGAAGGCGCGCTGGGTCGTGCCGTCGACCGCCGGATGATTGAATTCGATGAAAAAATCGAGCTTGAAACCGTCGTACGGGGTCAGGCGCGCCCATTTTTCGTTGGCGCCGCTGCCCTGGCGCACCTCCACGTCTTTCAGCACGCGGATGAATTTTTTCGCCGCGCCCTGCTCCTGCACGCCCGCCTGTTGCAGCAAAAAGACAAACGACGATGCCGAGCCGTCCATGATCGGAATTTCTTCGGCCGACACGTCCACATACAGGTTGTCGATCCCGAGCCCGGCGCAGGCCGACATCAGGTGCTCCACCGTGGACACGCGCGCGTCGTCCTTGACCAGCACCGACGCCATGCGCGTATCGCCCACCACGCCGGCGCTGGCCGGAAACTCCACCACCGGGTTCAGGTCGACGCGGCGAAACACGATGCCGGTGTCGATGTCGGCCGGGCGCAGGGTCAGCTCGACCTTGGTCCCGGAGTGCAGCCCCACGCCGACGGTGCGCACCAGTTGTTTGACGGTTCTTTGTTTTAACATCCGGCGATTATAGCGAACTTGATGGGCAGGGGCTGCCGGCAAGTAAGTGTGCAGAAATTATTGTGATTTATAGCGAACAGAAGCGGATGCCTTGCAAGGCGCACGCCGCGACGCAGTGCGTGTACTGCTAGCGGTGGGCAACGCAGCAAGGCGCCGCTTATGGAAGCTAGAAATTACAAGAATTTATGCGCACTTACTTAGCTACGGATGCTCGGCCTGGGCGTGCGCGCGCTCGTGCCGCACCAGGTAGATGCCGCTGCCGATGATGATGGCCGCGCCGATCAGGGTGTACTGGTCGGGCAAGGTGCGCCACAGGATCCAGTCCAGCCCCACACCCCAGGCCAGCCCCGAATACTCGAACGGCGCCACGCGCGACGCTTCGCCGGAATTGAACGCTTCCGTCACCGCCAGTTGCCCCAGGAAGCCGCTGAGCGACAGGCCGCACAGCAGCCATACATCGGCGCTGCGCACCGCCACCCAGTCGGGCGCGGCCAGGGCGGTGGCGCCAATGGCCAGGAACACCATCAGCCACAGCACCATGTGTTCGGAGCGGTCGGTGCGCCCGACGATGCGGGTGGTAATCGCCGACACCGCGTAGCACAGCGCCGCGCCCAGCACCGCCAGTCCGCCCAGGGTCAGCATGCCGGTCCCGCTCGGGCGCAGCACCACCAGCACCCCGCCCAGGCCGACCGCAATGGCGATCCAGCGCGCCAGGTTGACGCTCTCTTTCAAAAACACCACCGACAAGGCGGTGATCAGGGCCGGCGCGATGAAAAAGATCGAGTACGCCTCGGCCAGCGACAGATTGCGCAGGCCGAAGGCGAACAGGCCAAGCATGGTGATGCTCAGGCCCGCGCGCAGCAGGTGCAGCGGCCAGCGCACCTGCAGGGCGCGGGCGAACGCGCCGCGCCAGAGCACGTACGCGAGCACCAGCGGCAGCGACGACAGGCCGCGCATGGCGGCCACCTGCAACGCCGGATAATGCGCCGACAGCAGCTTCATCACCGTGTCCATCAGCGAGAACATGGCCACCGCGATCAGCATCGCGTAGATGGCGCGCAGATTGCCGCTGTTCGCCGTCACAGGCGCTTGACCATGAACAGGCTCAGGGGATCCGGCTGATAGTCGCCGAACGGCGCGCAGCGGATAAAGCCGTCGCGCTCATACAGGCCGATGGCTTCCGGCTGGCTGATGCCCGCTTCGAGCATCAACGCCGGCAGGCCGGCGGCAGCCGCGCGCTGCGCAATCTCGCCCAGCAGCTTGCCGCCCACGCCCTGGCCACGGCTGGCCGGTTCGACATACATGCGTTTGACTTCGCCGTAGCCGCCCCGGTCGACGTAAGCGCCGCAGCCAAGCGCGCGGCCTTGCGCATCGCGGGCGACCAGGAACACCACGCCGCTCTGGCAGAGCGAGTCGACATCCATCAAGTGGTTGCTCTCGGGCGGATAAAGAGCGGCAAAATAGGCGTCCAGTCGTTCGAGCATGGCGATGACGTCGCTCTGGCGCGGAGTTTCGGTTTGAATATGCATGGCGATATAAAAAACGGCGCCGCGGCGCCGTTTGTGCGACAGGGGTAACAGGCAGGTATTAAGCGACTTGCTTGAGCAGCGTTTCGGCGTTCGATACTTCGAAAGCGCCGCCCTGCTCCACGTTCAATTGCTTGACCACGCCGTCGTCGACCAGCAGCGAGTAGCGCTGCGAGCGCGTGCCCATGCCGAACTTGGAGAAGTCGGCATCCAGGCCGAGGGCCTTGCTGTAGGCGGCGTTACCGTCGGCCATCATGCGCACGATGCCGGTGGCTTTCTGGTCGCGGCCCCAGGCGCCCATGACGAAAGCGTCATTGACCGAGATGCACCAGATTTCGTCGACGCCCTTGGCTTTGAGTTCGTCGGCCAGCTTGACGTAACCCGGCACGTGCTGCGCGGAGCAGGTCGGGGTGTAGGCGCCCGGCAGGCCGAAGATGGCGATCTTCTTGCCCTTGACCAGGTCGGCCACCTGGAAGGTGTTCGGGCCGAGCGAGCAGCCTTCGGTTTCGGTCTCGACGAATTCAGAGAGGGTGCCTTCCGGCAGGCGGTCGCCGATTTTAATAGTCATTCGAGGCTCCATAATGTAGGGTTGATAAGACGGCTAGTATGCCTGATCCTCATCAATCTTGCAGGCAGCGCCCAAGTGGATCGCCCCGCGTGATGCCTGCCCCACCACAACATGGTGTCACAACATGGTGTCAGGTCTGACATTCGGACACGGGCCCGGCTGTAGATAGCTGCTCCATTTTCCCTGCGGATCAGCTCGTGTCCGAATGTCAGACCTGACACCGCCGTTTTGACATCGGCATAGGGGGCAGCTAAATATAGCTGCTCCCCTGCCACACCACCCGGCATGCGGGTCCGCACCGGGCGGTTCGAGTAGTTGAGGTTATGTGAGGCGAGGCATGCCAAGGCGATCAAAGTAGGCGATTGTCAACACGCTATTCAACGCCAAGGCGCTGTTATGCCACCAACGGTGGCTGTTCGCCGCTACCAATCGCGCCACTTTCGCGGGCGCCCCAAGTTTCAGCAGTTCACGGTATATCGTCGGGCCACGACGCCATTGCTTAAGTTGAATCGCCCTCATCCGATGCCGCATCCATTCGTCGAGCTTGCGCCAGACTCCCGGAGTTTGAGCCAGATTGAAGTAAGCTTTCCATCCCAGCACGTATCGCCGCAACTGTTCGATCACCTGGTTTATGCTACGGCCACAGGTACGACTTGTTATCTGCCGTAT